>UQPQ01000037.1 GCA_900542985.1 uncultured Bacteroides sp. | reverse complement strand
GACTCATAAATCTACCCTTAATCGTGTATTGGATGATAGTTGCGGATTTTAGGTTATACATTTAACACAAACAAAAGAGAAAACATCTTTTCAACGGTAATAAATAAACATTTTTCACTATTTATCAATAAATATACCGTTTTCTTGCATTCAAGAAATCAGAAAAGATTACAGTTCTTCATAAATTCATAAAAACAAACAAAATATTCCCTAAAAAGTTTAGTTCAAAATGCATTTTAACATATTTTATGTTGCAATTTCAAATACAACTATCTATTTGATTCACAACATAAATTATTACTTTTTACCTATATAATATAAATATAGGCTACAAATTTAAAGTATAACTTCTCAATGAGAACTATACATTTCTGTAATTGACGGCGTTGGCTATACAACCGACGTCGTCGGCTATAAAACCAACACCGCCGGATGGGCAATCAGCGTCGCCGATTACACCCCGTGACTTTTCGCAACAGATAATGATACCACTACCTCTCTTTGTTTCCAATCTATATTCCAATGCGAAGAAAGCCTCTATCCAATCCGGTGAAAAGTAACCGTCCCTCAAACAGGGGTACTTCAAATTCACACTCTTATGATTTTACCGAATAGCAATAAATCAAAATGAAAAACACTAATAAACAGTTGACTGACTGAGGGGAAATTCGTATTTTTGCATTATCAAATTGAAATTACGTAATTTAATCAAGATGAATCAAGAATTCGAGCTGATCGCCAAAACCTTCCAAGGATTAGAAGAGGTTCTGGCACAAGAACTCACAGAGTTAGGAGCAAGTAACATTGAAATCGGACGTCGTATGGTCTCTTTTACAGGAGACAAGGCTATGATGTACAAGGCAAATTTCCATCTTCGTACAGCCATTCGCATCCTGAAACCTATCAAACATTTTACAGCAAAAACCGCCGATGAGGTGTATGATGCAGTAAAAAGCATTGCGTGGGAAGAGTATCTGGACAACATGAGCAGCTTTGCTGTAGATGCTGTTGTTTTTTCCAACGAATTCCGCCACTCCAAATTTGTGGCATACAAGGTAAAAGATGCGATTGTTGACTACTTCCGCGAAAAAACAGGAAACCGTCCGTCTGTACGCATCAGCAATCCTGATTTATCAATTAATATTCATGTGGCAGAAGACCGCTGTACTCTGTCATTAGACAGTTCGGGCGAATCGTTGCACCGCCGCGGCTATCGTCAGGAACAGGTAGAAGCACCTCTGAATGAGGTATTGGCTGCCGGTATGATTCTGATGACCGGATGGAGAGGGGAATGCGACCTGATTGATCCGATGTGTGGCTCGGGAACAATTCCTATTGAAGCTGCTTTGATTGCCCGCAATATAGCTCCGGGTGTATTCCGTAAGGAATTCGGCTTTGAAAAATGGAAAGACTACGACCAGGAGTTGTTCGACTCTATCTATAACGACGATTCGCAGGAACGTGAATTTACTCACAAAATCTATGGATACGATAACAATCCAAAGGCTAACGAAATAGCAATTCACAACGTAAAGGCTGCTGGAGTAAGCAAGGATGTAGTACTGAGAATACAGCCTTTCCAGCAATTCGAACAACCAAAGGAAAAGAGTATCATCATCACCAACCCGCCTTATGGAGAACGTATTTCTTCGGAAGACTTGCTGGGATTGTACCGAATGATAGGCGAGCGTCTGAAACATGCATTCAGCGGCAACGACGCATGGATTTTGAGCTACCGCGACGAATGTTTCGACCAGATTGGCTTGAAGCCCTCTGTAAAAATACCTCTTTTCAACGGAGCACTGGAATGCCAATTCCGTAAGTATCAGTTGTTCGACGGTAAGTACAAAGCTTTCCGCAGCGAAAACAGCGACAAGGAGTTCAAGCCCAAGCGCGAAGAAAGAGAAGCACGTCCTCGCAGAAGAAGTGAAAAGGTGACTTATAAAGACAGCCGGAAACCTTCTTTCAAAGGAAGCAGAAGCAATGCCTCTTCACGTCCTTCGACTGATGACGGAAGACCTAAACAGGCTCCTGCACCACGCTATATCCATAGCCGTAAAAAAAACGATGACAATAGATCGGAACGATAACTCATTTATTCAAACAAAAGAATGAAACGTTTATTTCAATTCATATTCTTACTGTGTATGGCAGCAAGCACAATCACCGCTCAAGAAAAGAAAGCATATACACTGGAAGATGTTATTCCCGGAGGAAGTAATTATTTCAACCTGACTCCAAAGAATATGTCTGGTCTTCAATGGTGGGGAGATGTATGTGTACGCACAGAGGTAGAGGAAATTCTGTCTGTCAATACAAAAAGCGGAAAAACAAGCACACTGGTGACGTTAAAGGAAATTAATGATGCGCTTCAGCAAAACGAAACGACAAAAGAGTTCAAGCCTTTGCGTACCCTCACGTCGGCTTCTCTCCCTTATGCCGGCCGTAAAGAAGTGGTTTTCCGTCATAATCACCACATGATTGGCTATGACTTTGCAACTAAGCAGATTACTCTTTGCCTTAACTTGAATGAACGGGCTGCCAACTTTGACTTCTGCAAGGAAAATAGCAGCGTAGCTTATACTGTAGGAAACGATTTGTATGTTTCTGCTCCACAGAAAGGCAACAAGCCTATCAATCCAATATTGGCTATCTGCCCCAACGAAAACGGCTATGCATCCGGACCCAGTATCGTATACGGACAAAGTGTGCACCGCAACGAGTTTGGCATCATGAAGGGTACTTTCTGGAGTCCGAAAGGAAACTATCTGGCTTTCTACCGCATGGATCAGACCATGGTAACCGATTATCCGCAAGTCAACACTTCTACCCGTATTGCCACATTGGAGCCTGACAAATATCCAATGGCAGGGATGACAAGTCACAAAGTCACTGTAGGAGTATATGACATGCGTAGTGAAAAGACCGTTTATCTGCAGGCAGGCGATCCTACCGACCGTTATTTTACCAACATCAGTTGGGCACCCGATGAAAAGACAGTTTATGTCATCGAATTGAACCGTGACCAGAATCATGCACAACTGGTAAGCTACGATGCTGCCAGTGGAAAGAAGCTGGAAGTATTGTACGAAGAAAAACATCCGAAGTACGTAGAACCTCAGCATCCTTTGATATTCCTGCCTTGGGATCAGTCTAAATTCATCTATCAGAGCCAGCGTGATGGTTTCAACCATCTGTATCTGATGGATACTCAGACTAAAATGTATGGAGATACCCAACAGGGCAAAGATGGAGAGAGTACTTACAATGAGTACAGAAAAACTACTCCTCTGACCGAAGGCAACTGGCTGGTACAGGATGTATTGGGCTTCAATACAGACAAGAAAGAAATTATCATCGGAAGCACGGAAATTTCTCCTTTGCAGACTAATATTTTCAGCCTGAACGTGAAGAACGGAAAACGTACACTCATTGGAGCAGAAGATGGTATGCACCGTGCACAGCTGTCTGCCAGCGGTACTTACGTTATCGATAACTTTACATCTGCTTCTGTACCCCGTATTGTAAGCATCCTGCCTACCAACGGCAAGAAAGGTGTTGAACTGTTTACTGCAACCGACCCGATGATTGAAGGCTATAAACTGCCTGAAATCACTATCGGAACCATCAAGGCTGCAGACGGGGAAACAGACTTGTTCTATCGTCTGATTAAGCCGGTAGACTTTGACCCGAACAAGAAATATCCTGCCATCATCTATGTATATGGTGGCCCACATGCACAAATGATTCACAACACCCGTTTCTATGATGCACGCGGATGGGATCTTTATATGGCACAGCAAGGCTATGTAATGCTTACAGTAGATAGCAGAGGAAGCGATAATCGTGGTATCAAGTTCGAAAACTGTACTTTCCGTCAGTTGGGTACTGAAGAAATGAAAGACCAGGTAGAAGGTGCCAAGTTCCTGCAGTCACTGCCTTACGTAGATGGAAACAAAATAGGAGTACACGGCTGGAGCTTCGGAGGTTTCATGACCACCAATCTGATGCTGACTTATCCCGACCTGTTCAAGGTAGGAGTAGCCGGCGGACCGGTGATTGACTGGCAGTTCTACGAAGTAATGTACGGAGAACGTTATATGGACACTCCACAGGCAAATCCGGAAGGATATAAAGAAGCCAATCTTCGAAACAAGGCCGGCAATCTGAAAGGACGCTTGCAAATCATCATTGGAGGAACAGATCCTACTTGTGTACCTCAGCACAGTTATACATTCCTTCGTGCCTGCATCGAAGCCGGTACTCATCCCGATTTCTTTGTTTATCCGGAAGACGGACACAACATGATGGGAAGAGACCGTGTTCATCTGCACGAACACATTACACGCTACTTTAACGATTTTCTGAAATAACTCTAAAACAGATATACAAATGAAACTTTTACTCTTAGGTTCAGGTGGACGTGAGCATGCCTTGGCTTGGAAAATTGCTCAGAGTCCGAAGATTGACAAGTTATATATTGCACCCGGAAATGCCGGTACACGCGAAGTGGGCGAAAACGTAGCTATTAAAGCCGACGATTTTGATGCCATCAAACAGTTTGTGGTAGAAAACCACATCGACATGGTAGTGGTAGGTCCGGAAGATCCATTGGTAAAAGGAGTATACGATTTCTTCAAAAACGATGAAGCTTTGGCACACATTCCAGTTATCGGTCCGTCGAAAGCAGGTGCTGTACTCGAAGGAAGTAAAGAATTTGCCAAAGGTTTCATGCAGCGTCATCATATCCCGACAGCAGGTTATAAAAGCATCACTGCCGACAACATAGAAGAAGGCCTTGCTTTCCTTGAAACTCTGGAAGCACCTTACGTACTGAAGGCAGACGGTTTGTGTGCAGGAAAAGGTGTACTGATACTTCCTACTTTGGAAGAAGCCAAGAAAGAGCTGAAAGAAATGTTGGGTGGAATGTTCGGCAATGCATCAGCTACTGTTGTTATCGAGGAGTTCTTGAGCGGTATTGAATGTTCAGTATTTGTTCTGACCGACGGAAAGAACTATAAAATCTTGCCCGAAGCAAAAGACTACAAACGTATCGGCGAAGGCGACAAAGGTCTGAACACCGGTGGTATGGGTTCTGTATCTCCTGTTCCATTTGCAGATGCAGCATGGATGAAGAAAGTAGAAGACCGCATCATCCGTCCTACTGTAGAAGGACTGGCAGCCGAAGGAATCGACTACAAAGGTTTCATCTTCTTCGGATTGATTAATGTGAAAGGTGAACCGATGGTCATTGAATACAATGTACGTATGGGCGACCCCGAAACAGAAAGTGTCATGCTCCGAATCAAGAGCGACCTTGTTGACTTATTCGAAGGAGTAGCAACCGGTACATTGAATGAAAAGACTCTTGAAATCGATTCTCGCTCAGCAGTATGCGTAATGCTTGTATCCGGCGGTTATCCGGAAGCATACGAAAAAGGATTCCCTATTACAGGTATCGAAGAAGCAAAAGCAGGAGGAAGCATTGTATTCCATGCCGGTACAGCTGTAAAAGACGGTCAGATTGTAACATCAGGAGGACGTGTCATTGCAGTCAGCTCATACGGAGCAGACAAGGTCGAAGCATTGGCACAATCGTTTACCAATGCCGGAAAGATTTCATTCGAAAAGAAATATTTCCGCTCAGACATCGGATTTGACTTATAATGATATCTGCACGAGATACACTTCAATATCAAATAGCCACCGGAAGACTGACTCTTCCTGTGGCTATTCTTCTCTCTCTGCTCACAGGCGGAATACTGTGTCAGAGTTGGACTCATGTGCTCTCTTTAGTCATAGGAGTACTGATTACCGGCCTGATGATAGAGATGAACACCACATTTGCCTTGATACGCACCCGTTCTACTCTTCCTCCGGCTCTATTTCTGATTACTTTCTTCCTTTGTCCGTTTCTTTATTCATACTCTGCCGAAAGCTGGTTTCCCTTACTCTTTGCAGGGATGCTCAGTTCTCTGTTCCGCAGCTATGAATCAAGATACAATTCATCCTCCATTTTCCATGCCTTTCTGTTAATCGGTATTGGAAGCTGGATACTCCCTTCATGCCTGTTCTTTGTTCCCTTCCTTTACCTGCACATGATAGGACTACGGTCTCTCAGCCCGCGGACTTTCTTTGCCGGTATGGTGGGCTTGAGTTTGCCTTACTGGTTTATGCTTTGCTACGGCACTTACAATGGAGAGCCGGATTTTATCCTGACTCCCTTTCGCCAACTCGGTCAGGATTGGATACCCGATTATTCCACACTCACACTCTCCCAATGCATTTCATGGGGAGTCTTTTTCCTGTTGGCAGTAATAAGCAGTACACAGAATTTTCAGGTATCACGACAGGATAAGGTACAGACACGCATTATGATACAATCTCTGCGGTTTACCGGAATAGAAGTCATGCTTCTCATGCTCTGGCAGCCTCAGCACTTCAATGCTCTGTTTCCTATTCTTATCATGATAGGAGCCATCATGCACGGACATTTGTTTGCCCTTCTGTTCAATAGGTTTACACGATATTATTTCCTCTGTATGCTTCTTCTCACCCTTTTTGCCGGAATATTCAATATATGGATGCATTTCTTCAATTCATGATAGACTGGGGCTATTGGGGCATGTTTGTTTCAGCCTTTTTAGCCGGAACTATTCTTCCTTTCAGCTCGGAAGCCGTACTGCTGGCCTGCATCGGACTGGGACTGGACCCAATCTGGTCTACTTTGGCTACTACAGCCGGTAATGCATTGGGAGGTCTTACCTGCTATTGGATCGGACACCTCGGAAAAATGGAATGGATAGAGAAGTATTTCAGAGTAGACAAAAAGCAACTGGACAAAGCCACCCGATTTATTCATGGAAGGGGCTCATGGATTGCTGTTTTCTCCTTCCTCCCTGTCATCGGGGATGCCATTCTCATTGTTTTAGGACTGATGAAAGCCAATTTATACATCGTGGCTCTCTCAATGACTTTCGGTAAGCTGGCACGTTATGCTTTACTGGTAGCAGCCACCATCGGAGCATTCAAGTTCTTTCACTTTTAACAATCCAAACTTTAAAACATATCCCCCATGATACAACCCGAACAAACTGCAGACGGAAGCTATACACTATTCGTTCCGGAAATAGACGAACATTACCACTCCGTAAAAGGCGCACGCACCGAGTCGGAACATATCTTTATTCAGATGGGCTTACAACATGTCACAGTACCGGCTCCCCGTGTACTTGAGATAGGTTTTGGTACCGGTCTGAATGCCTTCCTTACCTTACTCGAAGCAGAACGTACCCATCGTCCGGTCTGTTTCACCACCATCGAACTCTATCCGGTACCGGAAGAAACCTTGCAGTTGCTCGGATATCCCGAACAGATTGCTCCTTCCCGTGCCGCCGAGTATGAAGCCTTGCATCGTGCCGAATGGAATAAACCGGTATCCATAACCCCATGGTTTACCCTCCACAAGATACAAGGCGATTTCACCCAGTTCCCATTTACAGGAGAATACGATGTCATTTATTTCGATGCTTTTGCTCCCGACAAACAGCCGGAAATGTGGCATCCTTCCCTCTTCGAAAGTTTATATCGCATCACAGCCCCGGGAGGTGTACTGACTACCTATTGTGCCAAAGGCTCCGTACGCCGCATGCTTCAAAGTGCAGGCTATACCGTAGAACGCCTGCCTGGTCCTCCGGGAGGAAAACGTGAAATACTTCGTGCTACCCGATAAGCTGTTCGGGAAGATTACGATAAATAAAGGAAATCACTTTCCGGTGATTTCCTTTATTTGTTGTATCTTTGTTTTTCACACAAAGATTTACTTTTTATGAAACAATATACCATTCTGTTCATCAGCATGCTCCTCTTGATGTCGTGTCACAGACAGCCACAAGCCGGAGAGCGCCCTATACTGACCGTCACATTGGAACCCCTTCGTTACTTCACCGAAGCAATAGCCGGTGAACACTTCAAGGTAGTAAGTATGGTTCCTGATGGCAGCAGTCCCGAGACCTACGATCCCACTCCCCAGCAGATGGTTGCACTCTCACAAAGTACCGCCTATCTCCGCATCGGCTACATCGGGTTCGAACAAAACTGGATAGATAAACTGCAAGGCAATTCTCCCGAACTGCCTTTCTTCGATATGTCTGCAGGTATCGACCTGATACGTGAAGAATCTAAAGTGCACGGCGACCACATTCACGAAGGAGGAGTCGAGCCTCATATCTGGAATTCTTGCCGCAATGCCCGCCTGATTGCACAAAACATCTGTCAAACCCTCTGCCAACTGGATTCTATTCATACAGATTACTACCAGAACCGGCTGGATAGTCTGAATCTTGTCATAGATAATACCGAACATGAAGTACGCAATTATCTGAGCCATGCAGACAGTACTTTCCTGATTTATCATCCGGCACTTTCTTATTTTGCCCGCGATTACGGACTCACCCAAATCAGCATTGAAGAAGGGGGAAAAGAACCCTCTCCGGCTCATCTGAAAGCACTCATCGAACAAAGCGGACATAAAAAAGCCCGCATCATCTTCGTACAGCAAGAATTCGATACCCGTAATGCCGAACTCATTGCCAGGGAAGCCCAATTGCAGATTGTCCCTATCAATCCACTGAGTTACCATTGGGATGAAGAAATGAAAAATGTGGCACGTGCCTTACAGCAACCCTAAACGCATTTGTACACGCATGAAAAAAACACCTTTGATACAATTAAGCGATATTTCGGCCGGCTACGACCGGAAAACCGTACTCGATCATATCGACCTCACCGTATACGAACAAGATTTCTTAGGCGTTATCGGTCCCAACGGAGGTGGAAAAACCACTCTGATAAAAGTGATATTAGGACTTCTCTCTCCCACTTCGGGACAAATCCGCTTCTTCCGAAACGGAACAGAAGTACCGGAAATCAGCATGGGATATCTCCCTCAATACAATGCCATCGACAAGAAATTCCCCATCTCGGTCTACGAAGTCGTTTTGTCCGGTCTGAACCGTCAGAAGTCACTCCTGCACCCTTTCAGTCGTGAACAGCACGAACAAGTGCAGCACGTCATTGCCCAAATGGGACTGGAAGGACTGGAGAAACGTGCCATCGGACAATTAAGCGGCGGACAATTGCAACGTGCTCTATTAGGCCGGGCTTTGGTATCCGACCCGCAAGTCGTCATTTTAGACGAACCCAATACTTACATCGACAAACGTTTTGAGGCCAAGCTCTACTCTTTACTTGAAGAAATAAACCGTGAGCGTGCCATCATTTTGGTCAGTCACGACATAGGAACCGTGCTGCAAAACGTAAAGAGTATTGCCTGTGTAAACGGTAACCTGCATTACCACCCCGACACCGAAGTACCGACAGAATGGCTGGAAGAACATTTCGGATGCCCTATCGAACTCGTAGGTCACGGTAATCTTCCCCATCGGGTATTGAAATCGCATAATCATACACACAACGGTTAAGCAACCCTTAAAACCGTATTTTATCCTCTTAAAATTAGGACATTTGCTCAAATTACCTTATCTTGCAGTTTCAAACTAAACAGATACGACTTATGAAAGCAAGAAATTGTATGGCGCTGTTTTTAAGCGCAAGTTTAATATTAAGCGGATGTGCTTCCTTGAACAAGACAGCCAAAGGAAGTATGATTGGTGGAGGTAGCGGAGCTGCCATGGGAGCCATTCTCGGAGGTGTAATCGGACACGGAAAAGGAGCAGCCATTGGAGCAGCAGTAGGTGCTGCAGTAGGTGCAGGCGCAGGAGCCTTGATCGGAAAGAAAATGGATAAGGCAGCCCAGCAGGCCGCAGAAATTCAAGGCGCAGAAGTAGAACAGGTAACCGACAACAACGGCTTACAGGCAGTAAAAGTTACATTCGACTCCGGTATTCTATTCAATACAAGCAGTGCCGATCTCAGTACCTCAGCCAAATCGGCATTAAGCAAGTTTGCCAACAATGTTCTGAACCAGAACCCTGACATGGATGTCGCAATCTACGGATATACCGACAATACCGGATGGAAGAACTGTACAGCAGCCCAAAGTGCACAGAAGAACATGGAACTCTCCCAGACACGTGCCCAGAGCGTATCCAGCTATCTTTTAGGATGCGGTGCTTCTGCTTCACAGATCAAGAAAGTAGAAGGAATGGGCGAGAGCAATCCTGTAGGCGACAACAGTACCGAAGCCGGACGCCGTCAAAACCGCCGTGTAGAAGTATACATGTATGCCAGCCAGCAGATGATTCAGCAGGCAGAAGCCGGCACATTAAAATAAAAAAGAAATAGCAGCGGGAGTTCCCGCTGCTATTTCTTTTTGTACCGATAATTCCAGTTTACCCCGTATCTTTATTTATTGTAAAACTTATTCATCGGATATATTCCTATCGGATAACTTGTCTTATTCACAATCTTATTCACCAATACCGGTTTTTCTCCACTGCAATCATAAATCAGCAAATAATTACAAGTAGGAATTTCCGATTCACTGTATTTATCCGATACAGCCACATACAAATACTGATTAGAAGGATCTGCAGTCACATTACAGTTCAGATGAATCCCTTCGGGCGCATCTTTCAGCACATCGATACAATCCTCCGCTTTCCAGGTTTCGAGCGACAAACGACGGATAGTCGTTCCCCCGGCTGCATAATAAATATAATTTCCAGCCTTTGTAATTCCCGAGTCATTAAAGAATTCAGCAGAAATATCCTCCGCAATCTTCACCTCTTTCACTACCTTCCAGCTGTCGAGGTCGACAAAAATAAGGTAAGACTTCTTTTCTCCCCCTCTTCCACAAGTAGCAAGCATCACCTCACGTTCGCCCGTCTGGCAGATTCCACTAATAAAATCACCATTCAAATCAGGCAAAACCCTATTCACCTCATTCTTATCTTTGGCAAACTCAAACAATCTTGCAGTTTGCCAGAAACCTCCACCCCCACAATACAGGCAGTCTCCCACTCTCAAGATACCTCTTGTTGAAGCCACTTCTTCAATAGTTCCTCCCTGGTTACCAAAATTATAAGCCCCTTCAATAAGATTCAGCTCTCCCGTAGTAGTATCAAAGCGGAACATTCCCTGTCCTTCGGCAAAAAATACATTCTTCTCATCCAATACAGCAATATTGGCAAAAGGAGTACTTAGCGAAAGCATTTCATCTTCCTCCAGACTTCCTTCCGGCCGAGGAAACTTCAAATCTTCTATCTGATAAGCCTTTTCAAGTTTCAATGTTACAGCATCCACAATCACCAGTTCACCATCGGTTTTCTCCCCATTAGGTTCAAAAAGCCCGTCACTTACGATATAGAACTTACCGTTATACATCCATAAATCCTCCGCATAATTTCCAAAAGCCGAGCCATTTACCTTACGGTACACGTTATCCTCCACTTCACCTTCCGGAGTAATGAAAGTCAGAGAACTATTTTGCGAAGAGGGAGCTCCCTGGTTCAATATCATCACCCCTTTCGGGTCGGCATAACCGCCCAAGATTTCCTCTTTCCCACCTCCGCCGGAATTACCCTCCGACAAATCATCAGAACATCCCGATACTGCTACAGCCAGCATGCATACAGCCCAAACACGATAAAATAACTTCTTCATAACCAATATAATAAATTAATTTTCAGAATAAAAAAAGACTCCTGCCGGGAAATGTGTATAATTCTCATATTTGGCAAACGGAGAGTCTACGCTGGTCTCAAAATCGAATACCCAGATCTGATTTGTAGTAAACAAGGGGAACGATTTGATAGAGTTTGCATATACATGTCCCGTCACCGGATGAACAGCCAGTCCGTTATACAACAGTCCTGCATTACTATCAAGCAGATTAAGATCGCAAAGCATTTCCTCCTCACCCGGTTCCTCTCCGGCAGCCTCATCAAACTTCATACGATACAGTGTAGTGCCATTGGCATAATAAATCATATTATCTTTTACACAGAAAGACACCCCTGCACTTCCCACATTCGGTTCCGAACCAATTTCCCGAGAGTCCAGCTCTTTAGTAGCCAGATTAAACTTAGCCACATAATATTTACCAAATCCAGTCGCAGTAAGCCATACATCCCCCTCACCGGCTTTCTCAATACTATACAAACTCTTATAAGGAGCCGAATAAGGCAAACTTATCTTAGAAACACTATCCGATTCCGGTGAGATTTCAAGGATATTGCACATATAGTTTTTATTCTGGAATGTATACACCTTACCTCCCATTACCACAAAACGCGACTTAGGAGCTCCGTCGGAACCTTCTACAAAAGAAATTCTTCCCGTTCCCATATCCAGACGATACACCCCTTTATTATCCCGAATATAGATATGGTTCTCATCAAGAACAGCGATATGTGTAGGCCAGTCCAGTCCTTCCAACTGATTTCTAGAAAAAGTCACTTCTTTTTTCAACGTTTTCGCATCCATTACCACAAGCGTGCCATCATTCTCGAATAACTCTCCCACCGCATTTTTGTTTCCATTCTGCGATATGACATAAATCTTCCCGTTGTAGAACGCCATATCCTGCGCTACATTTCCCAGTTCGGTACCATTCACCAGTTTATATGCATCACCAATCACATAACCTTCCGGAGTAATATATCCCAACGAACCATTCTCTGTAGTCATATTTCCTTCATTCAGCACAAAAGCCCCGTTCGGGTCATTAAACGAATTCAGGTTATAAAAGCTCAACTCTTTTACCTGCTCTGTACCATCTCCACCTTTCGCCTTAAATTCAATTTTCGCTTCTTTCTCAGCCTCAGCAGTAGCATTCAGTACAATTTTAGATGCTTCATAATCCACTTCTGCAGTCCATCCGGCCGACAGCTTTCCCACTTCTATCGTCTGTATATTTTCTCCCGAATATTCCAGCACCATATCCTGTCCCGGCACCACAAACAAAGGATCAGTACCCTCCTGCACAATGTGTAAATCAAACTTCAAGGCTCCTGCTCCTGCAGTACCATTTTCCGACGAACAAGCCCCCATACACAGGGCAATGCATACCATAAGCCCCATAAGGACGGCTTTTCTTGCAAATCCAATAAAATTCATAATACTATTATTTATAAAAATCTGTTTTTATAAAAAATGACATTACACAATCAATCCTCCAAAATCGCCGGCAATAATCAGCACAAGCCATCCCGCCTGTTTTGTACACACAGGCATACAGTATTCCCTGTCAGAAATACACACAGCAGCACGAAGACCAGAAATTTCCGGTCACACCTACTTGATAAAATTAATTGTATAAATTCAGTCTTAACTGCCTATCCCACGAGTGCAGTTAAATTTGTATGATGGCAGGTCTTCTGACTTACCCCCTCTCCGGAGCCTTCCCGATATTGTTCAGTTATCAGTGGCATAAGCTATTTCCGAAGAGTTGAAAGAGCTTACAGCAGCGGGACTGTTCAGGAATTCCACCTGATTCCCTTTTAATCCGCTTGTCCGAACAGACACACGGAACCATTTCCGGCAACAAAGATATAATATTTTGGATATACACAAAAGCTTAATCGGACAAATAAAGCCCCCATTGATATTTTTCTCTTCCCGATTCTTTCGTAAAATGACAAAATGAAAGTGTCTTACTTCAGCGGAATATACATTTATCAAAATGTCAATTCAAGTCCCCTAAAACAGGCCTTTTTAGACTCAAAGGCAAGTCCGGTTGCAAATTTCCACTTTTTTGGGGGTATACCCAAATACAAAAAGACAGAAAATTCACTACTTATCCGTACAGGTCACACAATACATATGCATTACACAACAAATATCTTCTCACACAACAAGAATCACATCTTTTTATCACCCGAATATACATCTTGTAAAAGAGAAGAAAAAACACTCCACTCCGCTAAAAACAGGAATAAAAATCTCTTTTAATCCCCTTTTTTTACACTATTAATACCGTTAGCATGTGTTACTAATAGCGTAAGCTCACGATACAAGTATCGTCACCCACCGATACAAGTATCAAAACCCTCTTTTACGAGTCCTTTTTTCCTTTGTTTCATCCCCTAAATACATGTTATAAAGCATGTATACAGTCCTTTTTTTGATTTATTTCCTCTTTTTTACCTGTTAAAATTCATTAAATTACAAAAGTATCAGTTAGCGAAAAACTGAAAAATCAGACTTTATGAAAGAGAAAACCGGATTTTCAAAACATTTTATTTTTCAAGAAAAAGCAGATACGTAATCGAAAAACGATCAATCGACTGATGGATGGATAAATCCGTAATCGCATACAAAGACAAACTGGTTGTTTTTATAGTTAAAATTGAAAAACTTTCGCGTTAAACCAAGCATCCGATTTTTCTATCTCAAAACCTTTATCTACCTTGCAATTAGATTAAAAACCACAAATCTATGAAACTGAAAGCACTTATATTATTATTCGTACCTTTCATGCTAGGGGCATGCAAAGACGAGGAATGCCCATACAATGAATACGTGGAAGCGACTTTCCAACTGGCTGGAGAGTGGGCAGAAGATTATGCCCAATGGAATCAAAACAAAGATTTATGCGGTATACAGATCCTGCAAGCAGACGGAACACCTTATGCATATGGCTTATTCAGCCAATTAGATAAAGCGAAAATCAAATTACTCCCTGAACAAACCTATACCATTATCACAAACATCGTTCCTAATAGACAAGAACGACCATATTACAACCCTGATATTACTTACAAATATTATGGAAATAGCTTTCATCTCTACCACAAAGGGGAGTTTGATTGCTGCCCATTGAAAAACCAGTTCATTTACACCAGCGAATATAGTTTCGACGAATGCATACACCCCGTCCAAGCGTATTCTGATTCCATCTATACTGGACACATCACCGAATATAAAGCAACTGCTGACCAAACCACCTTAGTGATGGACTTGAAAAGAATGTTCGGAACAATCAGATACCAAATCATAAACAGCAGCCCTTACGAAACACCATTTCTGTTAGAACTCGAAAATGAATATTGTGTAACCTTAGAAACAAAAGTAAACATCAGAGCATATTCCTTTACATGGCCAAAAGAGGAAATATGGCTTCCGGAGAACTACAGTATGGATATTGAATGCAAAGTAACACCTGCAGTAAATCGAGAAGAAGTGCTCAAATCTTTTATTACCAATATTGAAAGAGGAAAAAACATCACCGATATAATCATTGATAGAGCTGAATTAGATTACAATTAAAATCAAACCCTTAATACTAAATATTATGTAAATGAAAAGAGAACAACAGGCCTTAAAAAATTATGATGAAAGGAATAATTAGTATATTGATTATGATATTATTAGTGTCGTGTTCGACGTTAAATTACAAAGCGAATCCCTCCATAAGGAGAGAGTGCTTTGACTTGCTTTCTGTAAAAATTATAGTTGACATGCCTGAGCCTATTCATTTTGAAATAGTTAATTATGAGGAAGGTGTAATATATAAATATGTTTTCAATGACGGGGTGATATTCTTTTTCGAAGGATCATTGATGCAATTTGATATAGATACTTATATCCCCCAAGATTCAGTACATAAAAAAATATACTCAATATACTATGGCGAAGAACATGGCAAATTTTGGAAAAAATATATTTATGATAATGTTCGATTATACTATTTTGATGTAAATAAAAAAGATAAAAAGAAATATGATAACATCTTTAATACAATAAAAATACAAAAACTTTATAATAAAAAGCTATGAATAAAAGATTTAAAACATTTTTTTCCACTCAAAGAATACACAGATTTTCTATAAATTCTACAAAAGCTACACGTTGGCAATGGACTACAACCACATGTACCGCATCACCTCGAAGAATCGGCACTTGACACAAGAAATCACCTGCTTTCATATCTTTGTTTTTTTTGATTAGATGAATCTTATATAGTTGCGTATTCGTCAATTTCTTTAATTCGCTTGATTATGAGGTCAAAGCTTTTCTTCGTCAAAGGAGTAAATGTTTCTAGGTTCTCCCCATCAAAGTCCTTACCATAGATCAGACTATCCACACCTATACCGTGGTTGTATTTCTCCCGGATGCAGTTCCGGAGCGTCCAAAGGGTATGCAAGTTTACCCAGTCTGCAGTACGGTTCTTGATTTTCCGGAACAGGATAATTGCCGAACGCATATAATGGCCCACATGAACGTAATCGTGTAGAACACATTCACCCATATAATATATATCCTGGTTCTCTTCATCCTCGACCACTTGACCAAGGCAGAATGGAATATTCTCCAGATTATCTCATTGATATAGTTACTCGTTTTCATCTTCCCTTAACTTTATAATTTCTTCAAGATCTTCAAAACTGTGTATCTCGTACAATTTCCCATTAACTTTCAAATGATAATCAATGATGTCAAGGCATATCAGAAAGAAAACCACATGAAAGTTGCATTGGCCGATCTGTCTGCAGTCGAAACAGAGCTTGTGCGCGAGGAAATGCTGAAAAACGGGATACGTGTTTAAGAAAGTTCAATATACATTGTATATATTATATATATATTATATATTTGCAGAAAAGACGGAATTATGGAAGCTACAGTAACATACAAGAAAAAGATAATCGACCTGAAGGAGGACACTTTCAAGGCTCTTTCGGTCATGGCAGCACGCCAGGGCACAAACCTGAAGAAGCTGATCGAAAGTTTGCTCGACAAGACAGCGGAAGAATACGACGACAGCGAAGCATACCGCTATATGTCCGAAAAATATCCGGAAGGAAAGGTGAAGCTGGAGGAGAACGAGCGCAAGGAATTTATGGACTGGCTGGGAGTGGTTGAGAAATGAGGGTTGAATTTTCAAAGGAGTTTGAAAAGGCAGTCCGCAAGCTCTCAGGGAAGATGCTGGATTCAGTGCGTAATTCGGTACAGGAAGTTATCAATTCCGGGAGCATTGAAGAACTGACGGACTGCAAGAAGCTGGTGGATTTTGAGTTTATCTACCGTCTGAGGATAGGCAGTTACCGTGCCTTCTTCAGCTATCATGTACAGATAGTGGATGACTGCGTAATGTTTCTCTATCTGGTACCCAGAGGTCAGGCATACGACAAGAAGATGGAAAAGAATCTGAAAAGAAACGATAAAAGGCTCTAAGTTACAGTATGTAATTAGAGTTTTTTTTAGTCCCAATCTCTTATATTAAGAGCTTTTGACCTTAAATTATCTATGCATTCACCTATATCATTTGGATTGACTAAATATCTGTAAAACTCTTTATTGAATACTGGGCAATCGTATCCGAAGCTCATGCCTCAAGGCGTGAGTAGTTTACATCAACAATATGTCAGTCCGTTTCAAAGAAAGAAATCCGTTTTTATGAAAGTATTCTCGTCTTTTCAACGACATTTTGACAAACCGATATTCCCTCTTAAGCAGATATAAAACAATTATTTTCGTGTTAAACCAAGCATCCGATTTTTCTATTTCAAAACCTTTATCTACCTTGCAATCAAATCAAAAACTATAAAGCTATGAAACTGAAAGCACTTATTTTATTATTCGTACCTTTCATGCTATGGGCGTGCAAAGACGATGACAACCCGTGTAATGAGCCAAACCTCGTAGAAACCTCATTTACCGATATCAGCGGAGAGTTGATAAATGATTATGGAGAAGAAGTACTGACAGACAGAAACACACTCTACGGGATATCTGTAAGGCTGGGCAGTCTTCATACATACGCCTATGGATTATTTGACGACTTGAGTAAGGCGGTGGTACAGCGGGATGCAAATCAGCAATATTGGTTTAGGCTGACAGTAGTACCTAATGGAAAAACACTATGTACACAAGACAAACAAGGAAACTATGGAGACTTGTTTACAATATATGATGACGGTAAACTACAAAACTGCCCACTCAGTAACACCTTTATCTACTGTGATACCACCATTGCGCGTAACGGATTCCAGGAAGATATTCAACCACAAAAAAGTTATCCATACGACATTTATGTAGACATGGATAGAGCTTTCAATACTGCCACAGAACATACATTTGTCTGCTACAAATACAATGGCCACATCCGCTTCTTTGCCTATAACCTTTCACGAGGCAGATTTGAAATACACATGAACGAGATGGACAAACAGTTCTTCCTTACCCCAGAGGAACAAGAGTGCATCCTTCCTTTTACCCTACTAAACAGAATTCCATATCCTACAGCGATGTGCATAGATTATGCCAATGAAGCCACATTCAAAGTGAGATACATAGACGAAGAGCAACAAATCGACCGATGGATGAATAAATCCGTAATCGTACACAGGGACGAACTGAACATCTGTCTGCTGGATGTGAATGAGTTTACAAACTAATAATTGTATTTATAAAGCCACACAAAGCAATAAATCGTTGTTGTATTTTCCTTCATCCGTTAAAAAAACGTATCACCGCTGATTCAGAAAACAAAATAAATGCTGTATGACAACTATTTCGTATCTTTGCGACTATTGAATACAAACAAGCATACAAAATAGTTTACATGAAACAGCAGTACAACAAAATCAACAATCTGGTGGGATGGCTTGCCTTTGCCATTGCAGCATTTACCTACTGCATGACCATTGAGCCGACTGCCAGCTTTTGGGACTGTCCCGAATTTATCACAAGTGGATATAAACTGGAAGTAGGACACCCGCCCGGTGCTCCTTTCTTTATGCTGACAGCCAACCTGTTCAGCCAGTTTGCAAGCGACCCGTCGCAAGTGGCTATGATGGTGAACATCATGAGTGCACTGATGAGTGCCGCCTGTATTCTTTTCCTCTTCTGGAGCATCACGCATCTGGCCAAGAAACTGATTTGCCCCAAAGACGAGGAAATGACAACCGGAAAGATGATTACCATCATGGGTTCCGGTCTGGTAGGTGCACTGGCTTACACATGGAGCGATACGTTCTGGTTCAGTGCTGTAGAAGGAGAAGTGTATGCATACTCCAGCCTGTTTACCGCACTGGTATTCTGGCTGATACTGAAATGGGAAAACCGGGCACACGAGGCACACAGCGACCGCTGGCTGGTGCTGATTGCCTATCTGACAGGTCTTTCCATCGGTGTGCATCTACTCAACCTGCTTTGTATCCCTGCCATCGTACTGGTATATTACTATAAAAAGAATCCTAATGCCAATCTGAAAGGAAGCCTCCTGGCTCTCTTCGGCTCTATGATACTGATTGTAGCAGTGCTGTACGGTATCGTACCGGGTATCGTGAAGGTAGGAGGATGGTTCGAACTGTTCTTTGTCAACAGCCTGGGATTCTCGTTTAATACCGGACTGATTGTATACATCATTATTCTTGCAGCCAGCATTATCTGGGGTGTATACGAAAGCTATGTGGCAGTAAGCCGCAAGCGGATGAACATCTCTTTCCTGACTACCATCGCCTTGCTGGGTATTCCGTTCTACGGACATGGATGGAGCAGCATACTGATTGGTGTGGTTGCATTAGTTCTTATCGGACTGTATCTTTTTGCCGATTTGAGCGAGAAGTTCCGTGTCAGCGCCCGCACGCTGAATACTGCACTCTTGTGTATGATGATGATGGTTGTAGGTTATTCTTCGTATGCACTGATTGTCATCCGTTCTACTGCCAATACACCGATGGACCAGAACTCACCGGAGGATATCTTTACACTGGGTGAATACTTGGGACGCGAGCAGTATGGTACACGTCCGTTGTTCTACGGTCAGACTTATGCTTCGAAACCGGCCATCAAGGAAGAAAACGGCAGTTATATGTACGATGTGGTAGAAGGAGCTCCGGTTTATCAGCGTAAAGAGAAAGAGCGTCCCGACGAAAAAGACAGCTACGAAATAGTCCGCCACAAAACAGAATATAAGTATGCACAGAATATGCTGTTCCCACGTATGTGGAGTTCGGATCATGCAGCGGCCTACGAAAGCTGGCTGGGCGGTGTAGAAGGCCGTCAGGTGCCTTACGACCAGGCAGGAGAAGTGGTGATGCTGAAGATTCCTACCCAGTGGGAGAATATCAAGTTCTTCTTTGTTTATCAGCTGAACTTTATGTACTGGCGTTACTTTATGTGGAACTTTGCCGGACGACAGAATGATATACAGGGACAGGGCGAGATAGAACATGGCAACTGGATTACCGGTATTACGTTTATCGATAATTATCTGGTAGGCGACCAAAGTCTGCTGCCCGGTGAATTGAAAAACAACAAGGGCCACAATGTGTTCTACTGTCTGCCGCTTATTCTGGGACTGATTGGTCTGTTCTGGCAGGCGTATAAGGGAGAAAGAGGTATCCAGCAGTTCTGGATTGTATTCTTCCTGTTCTTCATGACCGGACTGGCTATCGTTCTTTATCTGAACCAGTCGCCGCAACAGGTGCGCGAACGCGACTATGCTTATGCGGGTTCGTTCTATGCCTTTGCCATCTGGATTGGTCTGGGTGTGGCAGCCATCTCCGAATATCTGTGGAAGAAGATGAAAGAGACACCGGCATCGGTATTGGCCAGTGTAGTCTGTCTGCTGGTTCCGGTACAGATGGTGAGCCAGACATGGGACGACCACGACAGAAGCGGACGATATACTTGCCGCGACTTCGGACAGAATTATCTGAACTCTGTGCAGGCAGAAGGTAACCCGATTCTCTTCACCAACGGAGATAATGATACATTCCCGCTCTGGTACAACCAGGAAACAGAAGGTTTCCGTACCGATGTGCGTGTCTGCAACCTGAGTTACCTGCAGACTGACTGGTACATCGACCAGATGCGCCGTCCGGCTTACGATTCTCCGTCTGTACCTATCAACTGGGATCGTATCGACTATGTATCGGGACATAATGAAATAGTATATGTACGTCCGGAAGCCATGAAGGCTATCGAAGGATTCTACAAGCAGAATCCTGAAGAAGCAAAGAAGGAATTCGGTGAAAATCCGTACGAACTGAAGAATATCATGAAGTACTGGGTACGTGCTCCGAAAGACGGTTTGCAGATGATTCCTACAGACAGTATCGTGATGACACTGGACAAGGAGGCTATCAAACGCTCGAATATGCTGATTCCGGATTCTATTCCAGACTATATGACTATCTCACTGAAGGGTAAACGCATGCTGACAAAAACAGAGCTGATGATGCTGGAAATGCTTGCCAATACCAACTGGGAACGCCCGATGTATATGGCAATTACGGTGGGTTCGGACAATCATCTGAATCTGACCAACAACTTCCTGCAGGAAGGCTTGGCTTACCGCATCACTCCGTTCAACAATGCCAAACTGGGCAGACACATTGATACTGAAAAGATGTACGACAACCTGATGCATAAGTTTAAGTTTGGAGGTATCGATGCTCCGGGTATCTATCTGGACGAAACGGTACTGCGCATGTGTGATACACATCGCCGCCTGTTTGTGACATTGGCTTCGCAGCTGATAAAAGAAGGCAAGAACGACAAGGCGCTTGAGGTGCTGGATTACTGCGAGAAGATGATACCAAGCAGCAACGTACGCCACGACTATCTGTACAGCAGTTCGAAGGAAATGGCTGACTGCTATGCCAAACTGGGACATCCGGAAAAGGCTGAAGCGATTTATGATGAACTGGCTAACAACGCGACTGAATATGCCATGTGGTACCTGAGCCTTGACGACGACCGCTTTGCTTCGTCGAGCGAAAACTGCATGCGTAATTTCTATATATTGGATGATGTGTGCAAGAGTCTTTCTGAGTTGAAAACCAAAGACGGTAAAGAAGTGAAATCGGCTTTGCACTATGCACAGAAGTTTGAACAGCTGTACTCTGTACTGGAAAAACGAATAGGAAGTAACACACCAGCCCAATAAGCGTATGTTTATAGAACAACCTCCTGAACTGATACGTCTCCTTTATCCACGCGCCTTATGGCGTATGGATAAAAAGGAGAAAGCAGTGTATCTGACTTTCGATGACGGACCGATTCCGGAAATAACCGAATGGGTGCTCGACTTGCTGGATAAGTATCACATCAAGGCTACCTTTTTCATGGTGGGCGACAATGTGCGCAAACATCCTGCTGAATATCGGAAAGTGGTAGAACGCGGACATCGGATAGGAAATCATACGTTCAACCATATCCGCGGATTTGAGTATAAGAGCCAAAGTTATCTGGCAAATACCGATAAGGCCGACGAGTATCTGCATACGGACCTGTTCCGACCGCCACACGGACACATGGGATGGGGACAGTATCGGACACTCAGAAGCAAATACCGGATTGTGATGTGGGATTTGGTTACCCGCGACTATAGCAAAAGACTGAACGGACCACAGGTGTTCGAAAAGGTCAAGAAATATGCAAGGAACGGTTCTATCATAACCTTCCACGATTCATTGAAGTCGGAACAGAACTTGAAGTACGCATTGCCTCGCTCCATCGAGTGGTTGCTGGAACAGGGATATCAGTTTAAAGTATTCGACTGAAAAAATAGTTTATAAAGGAATATGCGGAATCTTAGCGAGACTCAACGGGCTAAGATTTCGCATATTTTGTCTTGAAACGAACGGGCTTCACGGGATTTCAACACATTCTGGTTGATAATGACGAAGGCCAGCATGTGACCGTTGGAAGCATGTACATAGCCTGCCAGCGAACTTACTCCGGTCACAGAACCTGTCTTGGCACGTACATTGCGAAAGGCTTTTCCTTTTTTCATACGCCCCTGAAGGGTTCCGTCGATTCCGGCTATCGGCAGAGCTTCGTAAAAAGGCTGGAATACCGGTGCATGGTAATAGGCGTATTTCAGATAAGCGAGCAGCAAAGCCGGCGACACATAATTGTACAGGGAAACTCCGCTTCCGTCTACAATCCGGTAGCGATCCGGTAAATGGCCGATTTCTTCTTTCATAAACCGGCAGATGGCTTCCTGGCTTTCCTCGAACCCTACATAGAGTGTATCGGCTTCCTGAATTCCGACATGATGAAACAGGGCTTCGGCCGACAAGTTATCGCTCTTTTTCAATGCGCGCTTCAGCACTTCGTCTATCGGACGGCTGCATACCGCAAGGGAAATGGTGTCTGAAGGACAAAGGCCTTTTGATACTGCACGCAAGGTAATTCCTTTTTCACGCAGACGGCAACGGAAAGTTTGCAAAAAGAAATTCTCGGAAGAGTACAGATTCAGTACACGGGTTGTCTGTCTGGTGACATTGCCCGAAATACGGATGGTGTTCCCGTTATGAAGCCAGTCGCGGGTAATACGCAGTTTTCCACTGGTCGCATCGTAACTTTTTGCCTGATTGTCTACTGTATAATAATCGGATACAGGGGTAACCTCTACTTGGGGAGACTCTCCTTTCGACTGAGGGGTAACGGTTATTTTTACACATCCCCGGTTGAGCATCAAAGCGGAAAGATAAGGTTGGAAAGACTCCGGAGTGTCGTCCCACGACCATCCCGGTCCCCAGTATACGGAATCGGTCAGTGATACATCGCCTATCAGGTCTCCTTCTATCGTACGAATACCGGCATCGTATACGGCTTGTGCAAAACGATCCAGGTCTTCTTCCGTAAATTCCGGATCGAAGCCTCCTGCCACGTAAAGATTGCCTTTCAATGTGTCTTGACAAAGGGTTCCGGTATAGGACAAGTGGGTACGAAAACAATGATTTTCTCCTAAGCGGGCCAGAGCGGTAACGGCTGTAATGACTTTCTCGGTAGAAGCCGGACGGTATAGTTTGTCGGCCTGATACTGATAAAGGGAGGTTCCTTCGGTCAGGTCGAACACGGTAATACCGACTTCCGACCTTTGCAGCACAGGATCAGACTGTACCAATGCATCCAAACGTTCACGAAGAGTCTGTGCGCTTAACACACACAGACTACACAACCAGATGAATATTGTCCACTGTACCCGTTTCATATTGCTATTATACAATTAGTCTATTTCTCTGAATATTTCTCCTACTGTTGGATGAGGGAACACGTACTTTTTCCAGTCGGAATACCGTCTTCTGTCTTCTATCATCATACCGGCCAGCACAATCAGTTCCGACGAAGGATTTCCCAGAAGATGTACACCTAAAAGCACATCGTTCTCGTCGACCAGTACTTTACAGAAACCGTTCAAGCCTTCATTTTCGGCTACAAAACGACCGGAATAGGTCATCGGGAGCCGAATGGCACGATAGGTGGTGCCAGATGTCTGAAGAGCTTCTTCAGTTGCTCCTACAGAAGCTATTTCGGGATTGGTGTATACAACTCCCGGAATGGCACAATAGCTCATCGGGTCTTGTTTTCCTAAAATATGGTGTATGGCGACTTCTGCCTCTCGTACGGCTGTATGAGCCAGAAGGGAGGTGCCGTTCAAATCGCCACAAGCATAAACTCCCGGCACGGAAGTCTGCATGTATTCGTCTACACGGATGTTTCCTCGTTCGGTGATAGCAAGTTGCAGGTTTTCCAGTCCGAATCCTTGCGTAACCGGACGGCGTCCTACACTCATCAGGACTTTCTCGGTGGTTACATCACCTGTACCTTCTGCATTTTCGTAGGATACGATGATACCGGTTTCGTCTTTTCTGAATGCGGTGACTTTCGTATTCAACAGGAATTTTACACCGCGTTTGGTGTATTCGGTGCGTAACAAGGCTGCGAGTTCACGGTCTATTCCGCCCAGAATTTCTTCCACCATTTCAATAACGGTAACCTGTACACCCAAACTGTTGAAGAAAGAAGCAAACTCCATACCGATGACTCCTCCTCCCACAATGACAAGCGAATGGATGGGTTCTTTATTGTCGAGGGCATCACGATGTGTCCAGTATCCGGTTTCTTCCAGACCAGCAATAGGAGGTATGAATGTTTGGCTACCGGTACAAAGAAGCAAATGCTCGCATTCGTATTCGGCTTCACCACAACGTACTGTGTGGGGATTGACAACCTGTGCTTCTCCGGTTACCAATGTCACATTGCAGGCAGCAAGCCGGGCTTTGATTCCTAATACCAGTTTGCGTACCACTTTCGACTTGCGGGAAATAATCTTTGCCAGGTCGTATGAAGCTTCCGGTACTTGCACAGCGTATTTGGAAGCATGACGGGCATAATCGAATACCTTGGCAGAATAAAGCAAGGTTTTAGTGGGGATACATCCTTCGTTCAGACAAACTCCACCTACATTGTTTTTCTCGAATAAAACTACACTGAGACCAGCCTTTCCGGCTGCTTCGGCTGCTGTATAGCCTGCAGGCCCTCCACCGATAATCGCTACTTGGTATTTCATCTTAGTTTATTTTAAGGTTAATCTATTTTTCAATGTATTCCATCATCGGATTGACTTTTTGCATGTATGCAATGAAAGCTTTCCGGTCCATCGGATCAACAGTACAGTATCCTTTTGTGTGATGCAGCAGGATTTGCTGGCTCTTCCATTTTTTCGAATCGTATTTCAACTGTAGAATACCGTGCAGTTTCGTGGTTCCGGTAAATCCGCGACGAATCCATACGTCTCCGTTTTCGTATACCTCAATCCGTGTCAGAAAACGGTCTGTCCATAAGATTGCGGGAGTCAATAGTGCCAAACAGCTCCAGCTGTGTACAGCATCCAGCAATGGAACAAGTATACACACAACAACCACCAGCACAAAGACTGTTATCTGAAATGCAGTTGTACGACTTTTAAATACTTGTACCATTGTAAACCTCCTTTCTTATTGTTCTGTTTTTTTCTGTATCCAGCGGATAAATTCACTGCTGTTTTTAGGAGAAATCTGTACCGTATGATTCTTTTCACCCAGACGGTATACAATCTCGACACGGGATACAGACAAGGCTGGGGCTACAGAATATCCTTTTGTTTCGTGTATGGCCACGATGGAATTCAGTTCGATGGTGGAATTCGGAATAAAACGTCCGGTTTCAATCTTCAGCTTACCGTCTCCCGTTACGATATAGCAGGTATGAATCAGCATCTCTATTTCAAAAATCATGATTACCGACAATAGAAGGGTAAGAAGCGTATAATGAAACCAAAAGAAATCAAATAATAGAAAGGCGGTCACAATTATCAGCAACCAGTACCACCAATCGACTTTAGAATGAAATGTTCTGTTCATTGTTTCTACATTGAGATTTATTGGGTGAAGATAACAAATTATCATCGAAAACTATACACTTCGGAATACTTTTAGAAAAAACAAAGGAAGCACATACAGCAGTATCAGTTTTTTTGTAGTTTTGCAACAATATATATACATAATGCTATGGTAAGAAAATTCGATTTTCTCGTTATCGGTTCAGGAATTGCCGGAATGAGCTTTGCGCTGAAAGTAGCGCACAAAGGCTCGGTTGCACTGATCTGCAAAGCCGGGCTCGAAGAAGCCAATACCTACTACGCACAAGGAGGAATTGCCTCGGTTACCAATCTTAAGGTAGATAATTTCGAAAAACACATTCATGACACAATGGTAGCCGGCGACTGGATCAGTGATCCGGCAGCAGTAGAGAAGGTAGTCCGAAATGCACCTGCTCAAATAGATGAACTTATCAAATGGGGAGTAAATTTCGATAAAAGACCTGATGGGGAGTTTGACTTGCATAAAGAAGGGGGACATTCTGAGTTCCGCATTTTACATCATAAAGACAATACGGGAGCTGAAATACAAACCAGCTTGATTGAAGCGGTAAAACAACATCCTAATATTACTGTATTCAGCAATTTCTATGCGGTAGAAATCATCACACAGCATCACTTAGGTATTATTGTTACTCGTCATACACCGGGAATCAAATGTTTTGGTGCCTATGTACTGAACGAAAAAACGGGTGAGGTAGATACTTTCCTGTCGCGCGTGACAGTCATGGCTACAGGGGGATGTGAAGCAGTGTATACTCATACTACCAATCCGCTGGTTGCTACCGGAGATGGCATCGCAATGGTATACCGTGCCAAAGGAGTTGTCAAGGATATGGAGTTTATCCAGTTCCATCCTACTGCCTTGTATCATCCGGGAGATCGCCCCAGCTTCTTGATTACTGAAGCGATGAGAGGATATGGAGCTGTCCTGAAGAACCTGGCAGGAGAAGAGTTCATGCAGAAATACGATCCTCGTCTTTCATTGGCTCCGCGAGACATTGTTGCGCGTGCCATCGACAGCGAAATGAAACAGCGAGGAGATGATCATGTCTATCTGGATGTGACACACAAAGATCCGGAAGAGACCAAAAAGCATTTCCCCAATATATACAAGAAGTGTCTCAGCCTGGGAATCGATATTACAAAAGATTATATACCGGTAGCTCCGGCTGCTCATTATTTGTGTGGAGGTATTAAGGTGGATTTGGATGGACAGTCCAGCATCAAACGCTTGTATGCATTGGGAGAATGTTCTTGTACCGGACTGCATGGAGGAAACCGACTGGCTTCTAATTCACTGATTGAAGCAATTGTGTATGCAGAAGCTGCTGCTCAGCATGCACTGAGTGTGTTCGACCGCTATGATTTCAATACCGATATTCCGGAGTGGAATGATGAGGGTACAATCAGTACGGAAGAACGAATCCTGATTACCCAAAGTATGAAGGAGGTGAATCAGATTATGGAATCGTATGTGGGTATTGTACGAAGTAATCTTCGTCTGGTACGTGCATGGAACCGACTTGATATCTTGTACGAAGAAACAGAACGTCTGTTTAAGCGCGTAAAAGCTTCCAGAGAAATCTGCGAACTTCGTAATATGATTAATGTGGGTTATCTGATTACACGTCAGGCTATGGAGCGTAAAGAAAGCCGTGGACTACATTATACCATCGATTATCCACACAAGGAAAAGAAAGATTAATGTATCGGGCAGTTACTTGCTGATTATATAATAAAAATATCCTCTTGTTTGAAATACTCTATTGAGAAGTATATAAACAAGAGGATATTTTTATTATATAAACTCATAACCTATAATTCGATTAGCACTAGGGCTATTTTTACTCGATTATTTAAAGAAAAGACAAGAAAAAGCATAAGAGTACTCTTGCAAAGAAAAAACTTACCAGAAGCCCTAATAAACACCTACAAAAGCATTTTTTATTTCTTCTACATTACTTTTCATAAGTCATCATTTATGCCTTCCAATTATTAAAGAGGCAAAATACATATATGAAAGAATATATTGGTCATTTATAGAATACAAAAAGCTGTTTTCAGGATTTCTACTCACACAATTGATCATCAAAAAGAAACATTCCCTAAGTTTATGAAACAGCAGGAAAAGTCCTAAAAAGAGTTCATCTACAGAATCTAAATATATGCAATCGGGTAAGTAACATCAAGAATATATAATAAGCAGTAGTAAAACAGAAATCTGTACTGTTGCAAGTTGAAATGATCATTTCCTCTTTACACACAGGAGAGGATTATCCTTGATATGCAGAATAAAGACATACAGCTGTCAGACATAACAAATGAGGAAGAAGAACGGGGCAGTACCGGACCGGAGAAAGGCCCGCTACGGGACAACAGCGGCAGAGAAAAGGAAACTGGAGAGTCACAGACATCCTGAGGCAGCGGCAAAGACATCGCCAGAAGACAAAAAAAATCCCCGACCCTGAAAGGACCGGGGAAACTAAAACGGCGACTACCTA
>UQPQ01000036.1 GCA_900542985.1 uncultured Bacteroides sp. | reverse complement strand
TTGCTCAGGAACTTATAAATAAAGTTAAATTATAGTGTTGCGGAATTAAGGTATAAAAAAAACTAACCTTAAAATCTTTTACGCCTATGGATTAATTAAAAAAACTTATCCCTCTATCTCATCGTTTAGACTTTTAGTAAAAAGTCGTCTAACTAATATTTTAATACCTTATCTATGAGACTAAGCAAGATTTTACTATTATCATTTCTATTAATATTTTCGAGAGGAAATATTATCTGGGCTTCTTTAGAAAAACTATCAGACTTGAACCAAATTTCTGTGAATGAAGAAAAAGGAGTTGTATTGGTTAAAGGGGTTATAGTCGATTCACAAAACAACCCTTTAATAGGAGTAACCATCCTTGAAAAAGGAACATCTAACGGTACGATTACAGACTTTGACGGGAACTTTACCTTGCAGGTGAAAGAGAATGCTGTTTTGGAACTGTCTTATGTGGGTTATAAGACACAGTCTGTGGCTGCAAAGGAAAATTTAGGAAAAATTGTCATGAGAGAAGATACGGAGGTACTCGATGAAGTTGTAGTTACTGCATTGGGTATCAAACGTTCTGAGAAAGCATTGAGTTATAATGTACAGAAGGTTGACAATGCTTCTCTTACTACTGTAAAGGATGCAAACTTTATCAATAGTTTGAATGGTAAGGTTGCCGGTGTAAATATCCAGCGGAGCTCTTCGGGTGTAGGAGGTGCGACTCGTGTTGTAATGCGTGGTAACAAATCAATCAATGGCGACAATAATGTTTTATACGTAGTAGACGGTGTACCTATTGGAAATAAAAAAGCTTCGGATAATTCGACAGACGGTACAGGCTTTGGCGGCTCGACTTCTGGTGAAGGTATTTCCAGCTTTAATCCGGAAGACATTGAAAGCATTTCTGTGCTGACAGGTCCTTCTGCTGCGGCTTTGTATGGTGCCAGTGCAGCTAATGGTGTGATTATCATTAACACAAAAAAAGGTGCTGAAGGAAAAGCACGTGTCAATGTTTCTTTATCGGCAGAGTTTGCAAATCCTTTCGTAATGCCTAAATTCCAGAATGTATATGGAAATGTAGCAGGAGACTATATGTCTTGGGGCGCACGTCTGGAACAGCCTACCTCTTATGATCCTGCCGATTTCTTCAATACGGGAACAACTTTTACTGAGTCTTTCAATCTTTCTACAGGAACAGAAAAGAACCAGACGTACGTTTCTGGAGCAGCAGTCAATTCAAAAGGTTTGGTTCCTAATAATAAATACCACCGTTATAATTTTATGGTGCGTAACACATCGAAGCTCTTTAATGATAAATTGACTTTAGATTTTTCAGCAAGCTATGTACGCGAGTATTATAACAACATGGTATCGTATGGTACTTACTTCAATCCTATTGTAGGTACTTATCTTTATCCTCGCGGTAGCGATTTCAAGCAGGAAGAATATTTTGAACGTTATAACTCGGAATTAGGATATAATGAACAGTATTGGAGTCCGGGAGATATGGGTATGAGTATCCAGAATCCATATTGGATTGCATATCGTAATCTTCGTCCGGAGACCAGAGACCGTTATATGTTCTCGGTGTTGCTGAAGTACGATATTACAGATTACCTGAATGTAACAGGGCGTTTGCGTATGGATAACACCTATACAGAAAAGGAAGATAAGCGCTATGCGTCGACTAATGGTACTTTTGCAAAACCTAAAGGACGCTATAATTATTCAAACGAAACCTATCGTCAGAAATACGCTGATATTATGGTGAATTTTGATAAACAATTTGCTGATATTTATCATGCTACTATCAACGTAGGTTCTTCATTTGAAGAATATGATACGAAAGGCCGTGGTTGGGGTGGTCAGTTGATGACTGTTCCTAATCTGTTTACTTACGGTAATGTAGATCCAACTACAGGGGTACCCAGTCAGACTGGAGGTAATTTGAGAACACGAAATGCAGCTGTATTTGCTTCGGCTGAGTTGTCCTGGAAATCGGCTTTGTATTTGACTCTTACAGGACGTGCAGACCATCCATCGCAGTTGATTAACGCTGCTGAAGAATGGATATTTTATCCGTCGGTAGGTGTTTCGGCTTTGGTTACAGAGTTGCTGCCCGAATCTACACGCGATGCCATTCGTCCTGTTTTGGGATTTTTTAAAGTAAGAGCTTCTTATACAGAGGTTGGTTCTCCTATTTCGGAAACAGGGTTAACTCCCGGAACGTTGACACACGAAGTAGAAGGAGGAGTTGTAAAACCATTTAAATTCTATCCGGTATCAGACTTACATCCGGAACGTACCCGTTCTTGGGAACTTGGAATTGACTCACGCTGGTTCAACAATACGGTTTCTTTGGGAGTTACTTTATATCAGTCGAATACTTATGACCAGTTGTTGAGAGCTGAACTTTCAAAAGGTTCTGGTTACGATTATATGTATGTACAGGCCGGTAATGTAAGAAACAGAGGTATTGAAATGACTTTGGGATACGACCAGACTTTCGGAAACTTTTCTTATAGTACTTCTGTGACTGCTACTGCAAATAGAAATAAGATTATTGAATTGCCTCATAATGTAAAGAACCCTGTTACAGGAGAAAGTATCGACTTGAGTGATATTAAAATGGGACGTTTCCGCTTGCGCGAAGGTGGTGAAATCGGAGATGTTTATGCCGATCAGCAAATTAAGCGTGACCAGGACGGATATATAGTATATGTACCAGGAAGTCCGCTTACTACAGAAGCTACCGAGCCTTACAAGCTGGGAAGTGTAAACTCTAAATGGAATTTAGGATGGAGAAATTCATTCAGTTATAAAGGATTTAACTTAGGATTCTTGGTTAATGCTCGTTTGGGAGGTATTGTTATTTCCAAAACACAGGCTACACTGAATCTGTTTGGAGTTTCTCAAGAATCGGCAATGGCGCGTGATTTGGGTTATGTAATGGTGGGTAATGTTCCCGTAAATCCAAGAGATTTTTATCAGACAGTAGCCGATATGGATGCATATCATACATACTCTGCCACAAATGTCCGTTTGCAGGAAGTAAACTTAGGATATACATTCCCGAATAAATGGTTTAAGGGCACACCATTTAATAATGTAAGCTTATCTGTATATGGAACAAACCTGTGGATGATTTATAGTAAGGCACCTTATGATCCGGAACTGACAGCATCAACCGGAACATTTGGACAAGGATATGATTACTTTATGTTGCCCAGCCAACGTACTTATGGTATGAGTTTGAAGTTTGGATTCTAAAAATTAAATCTGATTAATTATGAAATTGAAGAAATATATATTGTCATTAGCTTCACTTGCATTGATAACTTCTTGTGATTATGAAGATATCAATACCAATATATATGGGGTGAGTGATGAAGAGTTGGGAGCATTGCTTTATGGAACCTCATTTATGGATATGCAGCAGAAAGTAATTCCTATCGGTTCTCCTACATTGACTACAGGCCCGGGTAATGATTTGCAAAATACCGATCTTATCTCTTCTGGTACGTATATTGGCTATTTTGGAAATAACAACAACTGGGCTGGTGCGGGTTATCTTGAAGCAAACTGGAATTTTCAGGATAACCGAATGAATTATGCTTATGAGAATTTTTATTCTAAGATGTATCAATCCTGGAATACAATTTATAGCAAGCTGAAAGGATCAGAAGAGCCTGCCGACCAAGAAATTCTTGCATTGGCAAACATTGTGAAGATTGCCGGATGGCTCCGTGCTACTGATGTGTTTGGTCCTATTGTATATACCAATGCCGGAAATGGAGACATTGCTCCTAAATTAGATTCTCAGCAAGTGGTATATAAAACAATGATGGCCGATTTGGCAGATGCTGTAGCTATTCTTAATAAATCCACATCAAAGGTACTGGGAGATTATGATGTGATTTATAATGGTAATCCGGCAAATTGGGTACGGTTCGCAAACTCGTTGATGTTGCGTATGGCTGTGCGAGTACATTTTGTAGATAATGCATTGGCTCAAGAATACATTACCAAAGCATTGGATGTAAAGAATGGAGGAGTAATTGAAGATGCGAGTCAGGAAGCAAAAATCCAGAACTCTGATAAGATGCCTTTATTAAACTCTATGTTGGCTTCTGTAGATGAATATGGTGAAACGAGAATGGGAGCTACTATCTGGGCTTATTTGACTGGATATAATGATCCGCGTATAGCTGTTTACTTTAAAAAAGGAACTTTTTATGGAGAAGAAAATTATTACGGATTACCACAGGCAAGTTCCTTTGGAAAGCAATGGAATGATAATGCGGCTTCTCCATATTTCGCTTCTAAGCCAAATGTGAATTCAAATTCACCGCTTTATTGGATGCGTGCTTCCGAGGTGCAGTTCCTGAAGGCTGAAGCTTGTTTGTATAATCTGATGGCCGGTGATCCTAAAACTTATTATGAGGCTGGGGTGGAAATGTCGTTTACAGAAAATGGCTTGACGGGTGCAGGTGAGTATTTGTCAAAAGAAACGCTGCCATCTCCATTAGGGTTTGCCAGCTTGAGTCATCATCCGGCTTATACTTCTCCACTTATTACTGGAAATACATCTCCAAAGTGGGATCATTACAGTACTTCCAATCAGAAAGAGGAGCAGTTACAGAAAATTATTACACAGAAATATCTGGCACTTTATCCGAATGCAGTGGAAGCATGGACCGAATATCGTCGTACAGGTTATCCGTTTATTGGAAAGCCCGAAGACACCAGTGCACCTGCTCGTATCGGAGCTTCTGGCGATTGTTTTGCACCTGAACGTTTCCGCTTTGGCGCAACCGAATACAGTACAAATCCAAATATGAAAGATGTACCGACTTTATTGGGCGGTGAGGATCAAGGTTCAACCAAGTTATGGTGGGTTCGTTCGGACAGACCGTTACAAAAGTAATAGAGTGTAATCTTTAACAGAAAAAATTATGAAGCTATTAAAATATATTGCAATCTGCTTGTCTGTCGTTGCTTTTATAGGCTGCTCAGACTGGACAGACGTGGAAAGAGAAGTGTATGCTAACCAAGAAGGATTGGAAAAATATATAGAATTGATAGATGCCCAGAGTGAGGCCGATTTGACTCCTACTATGCGTGAGCATTATCGTAAGATACGTGAATATCGTAATACTCCTCATGTAAAGGGCTTCGGATGGTTTGGTAACTGGACAGGAAGAGGTTCTAATGCACAGAACTATCTGAAGATGTTGCCAGACAGTGTAGACTTGGTATCTTTATGGGGTTGTAGAGGTAATCTGTCTGAACACCAGAAAGCTGATTTAAAGTTTTTCCAGGAAGTAAAGGGCGGTAAAGCTATGCTTTGTTGGATTGTACAGGATTTGGGAGACCAGATGACGCCTCCGGGTAAAGATGCTTATGAATATTGGGTGACCGAGAAAGGTGGAGGAAGTTTTGAAGAAGGTGTAAAAGCTTATGCCAATGCAATCTGTGATACTATTGAGAAATATAATCTGGATGGTTTTGATATCGACTATGAACCGGGTTATGGTCATAGTGGTACATTGGCAAGGCGTACAGAAATAGGTCCGAATACAAATCAGAACAAGAATATGTATGTATTCATCAAAACAATGAGCGACCGCTTACGTCCTGCCGGAAGACTTTTGGTTATGGACGGACAACCTGATTTGTTGAGTACAGAAACTTCCAAAATGATTGACCATTATATTTATCAGGCATATTGGGAAACATCTACTCAGTCTGTAATAAATAAGATCAATAAGCCTAATCTGGAGAATTGGGAAAGAAAGACAATCATTACGGTTGAATTTGAACAATGCTGGAGAACCGGAGGTATCCATCCGGAGAGCGGTGCCGCAAGCTGGTCTGGGCAAAGAACGTATACTTCGATAAGAGGAGAATTTAATGGGTTGTATGGAACACAGATCTTCGATTATGCAACGCTCGATTTACCAAGTGGTAAGCGTATTGGAGGTATCGGTACATATCATATGGAGTATGACTATGCCAATAATCCTCCTTATAGATGGCTGAGACAAGCACTGTATTTAGGAAATCAAGTTTATCCGGGTAATTATCAGTAAAAAGAATTGAATTATGAAGAAATTTTGGATGATAGGAATTGTCGGCATGCTTACGTTCTTTAGCTGCCAGGACGAACTATATAAAGATGCTACAAAAGAATTTGAGGTAGAGTTGGGTGTGTATATGCCTAACACAGGAGTAATACAGTCTTTTGTAAAAGAACATAATGATGTATTGATTAAGGATTTGCAAGTTAGCTTGACAAAGAAAACAACAGAAGAGGTACGTGTTTCTTTGGTTATAGAAGGACAAGAGGTATTAGACAAATATAATAAGCAGAACGGGACAGATTATATTGTGCTGCCGGAGAATATGTACGAAATGGAAAAGAATATTGTATTGGCTCCCAATGCTGTATCTCAGACTGTTCCAGTTGTATTGAAGAATCTTGAGTTTTCTCCTCAAGGAACATATGCACTTCCTGTAAAGATTCAGGGAGGAAGTACGAATTTAATTCCTGGTGAAACAAGTGCATTGCTTGTTTTTGAACCTATTGTGTCGATACCGGTTATGAAGTTTGCCGGCTCTGGTGCAGAAGATGCAGGTATGTTCCCGGATGACTTTAAGGTTGATGTATGGACTTTTGAAATGATGGTCATGCATTCGGTTTATAATAGTAATAACGTAGCTCTTGGAGGTACAAAAGTGGTATCGGGTTCTAGTACATTGGATGAAATCTATCCTCGTTTTGGTGATGTGACGATTAAATATAATCAGTTCCAATTGAAGACTGCAGGTTCTCAGATAGACGTGCCATTGGAGAAATTTTCAGCTCAACCCAATGAGTGGTATATGATTTCGATGGTATACGATGGAAAGAAAAATTATATCTATATAAACGGAGAACTGGTGGCAGATCGTGAAATGCGTACTGGTCCTTATGGTCTTACCGGGTTCTGGTTGAGCGGACGTAATGAATGGTTGCGTGAAATACGTTTCTGGAAAGTGGCACGCTCGCAAAAACAGATTAAACAGTCTTTATGGAAATCTGTAAATCCGGATGACGAAGGTTTGCTTTTGTATTATCCGATGAATGGTAAAAAGCGCGATTCAGAAACTGGAGAAATTACAGAAAACACTACTAAAATATGGGACTGGAGTAAGAGTCAGAAACACTTGAAAGTTCCCAGTGGAGCTGTAATGGATAATAATGGAGGAGAAGGTTATCAGTTCCCGCCACAGGATGTGTTAGGTAAATAAACAGATTAAGTTATTCTAAATAAAAATCGCTATGGTTACTTCTATAAAGAACAACATAGCGATTTTTTTATGATGTAATACCATGAAGGTATACGGATATCTCTTGTTTTTTGTGGAAATTATAATTCTCCTTTTCTTATTGCTTCCATAATATTAGCCGGTGCCCGCTCTGCCAACAACTCTTTTTTCATAAAGTCCATATAAGGTGCTACATGATCGAAGTACTGATAATAGCCCTTACAAAGGTAATTAAGTCCCGGTTCTCCGCTAGCGGTTTTACAAAAACGATTCTTAGGGCATTCACCGTTGCAGGCAAACAGATATTGGCATTCTTTACATTGAGAAGGCAGACTGTCGAACTTATTGCGTCCGAATTGCTGCTGTTTGTCGCTGTACATCATTTCTACCAGTGTTTTTGAGTAGATATTTCCCAGTTTGTATTGAGGGAAGACAAAATGGTCGCAAGAGTATACATCGCCATTGAATTCCATGACTCCTGCATGTCCACAAGTTTTGGCTAACGAGCATACTCCGGGCTGTTCGCCTACCCAGTTGGCAAGAGTGGCATCAAATAACTGAATGAAATATTCCCCTACGTCGTTTTTTACCCATTCGTCGAAAATGGTGCAAAGGAAATTTCCCCATTGTTCTGGTGTTACAGAGAAGTCGGCCAACTTTTCATTGTTCCCTTCTTCTACAGCTGCCAGATGCCGTCCGTCATCATGACGGAAAATTCGTTCTACGATGGGAGTAAACTGGATGTACCGGCAACCTATTTCCTTGAAAAAGTGGTAGAAGTCGAGTGGATAGTCGGCATTAAAATCGTTGACTACGGCCAGAGCATTCCATTCTACCCGATGTTTGTTCAGCAGATTAATGCCTTGCATTACTTTCATAAACGAAGGTTTTCCTTGCTTGTTTTTACGGTATTCGTCGTGAAATTCCTGAGGACCGTCTATCGAAACACCTACCAGCCAGTTGTTGTCGTGGAAGAAGCGGCACCACTCGTCGTTAAGCAAAGTACCATTTGTCTGAATACAGTTGTCTATCGTACGTCCGCGTGCATATTTGCGCTGCAGTTCCATAGCTTTCTGATAGAAAGAAAGCGGGCGCATCAATGTTTCTCCTCCATGCCATGTAAACAGTACCTGAGGCATGGTTTGCGATTCAATATATTCTTTGATAAACTTCTCCAGCAGTTCGTCGCTCATGATATGTTTAGGGCTTTCCTGATAAAGTTTCGACTTTTCCAGGTAATAGCAATAGTCACAAGCCAGATTACAAATGGCTCCGATAGGTTTGGTCATGATATAGAGAGGTCGGGCAAAAGGTGCAAATGTGTTCATTGTTTTTCAGTTCTTACGTTTGTGAGTGTTTAGATTCTTTATCTTACGTTTGCGAGTTTTTCCGTTGTACAATTCTTGCACCGGCAGGGACGTCTTCGGTGACCCAGATATTACCACCAATTGTGGCTCCTTTACCGATAGTAATACGTCCCAGTATGGTTGCATTGGAATATACAATTACATCGTCTTCCAATATCGGATGGCGGGGGATTCCTTTAATAGGATTTCCATTCTCATCGAGAGGAAAGCTTTTGGCTCCCAGTGTTACACCCTGATACAGCTTGACGTGATTGCCGATGATGCAAGTGGCTCCAATAACTACACCGGTACCATGGTCGATGGTAAAATGGTGTCCGATGCAGGCTCCCGGATGAATGTCTATCCCTGTTTCCGAGTGAGCCATTTCGGTGATGATACGTGGAATCAGTGGAATATTCAGCAAATAAAGTTCGTGAGCAATACGGTAATTGGTAATGGCACGAATGATGGGATAACAGCAAATGATTTCACCGAAGCTGTTGGCTGCCGGATCACCGTAATAAGCGGCCTCTACATCGGTAGCCAGTATTTGTCTCAGTTCGGGCAACCGACTGATAAACTGAATAGCCAGTTTGGCAGCTGTTTCCCTACAAGGGGTATCAGAGGTAGCCATGCCACTGCTTTCTACACCAAAGCACAATCCTGCTTGAATCTGTTCGGTAAGCAGAGTAAAAAGCTCTTCGACGTCCACACCAATATGGAAGTGAATAGTATGAGTATGCAGATTAGGGGTTCCGAAGTACCCTGGAAACAGAATGGCACGTGATAATTCGACGATGCGGTAAAGTGACTTTCCGGAAGGCAGAGGGTCTCCATCCTTGTGTTGATGAAACAATCCTCCAAAAGAATTGCTGTCGGATAGTTTATCAACTACTTGCGTCAGAACGTGTGTATAGTCGGGTGTGTTCATAATGCTTCTGTTTAGTAAAAAGCAAAAATAGAAAGAAATATTTTATTTTTGTCGAAAAATATAGATTATGGTAGTAAATAAAAAGAATCCTTTTGCATTTAAGGCTAAACAGCAAGGAAAGAAGAAACCGACAGGAAAACGAATAGGAAAATCGAAGCCTGCCAAGGCCAATAATCAGTTGAACCGGAGAGTGAAGTAAGTTACTTTGATTTTCAAAGAGTATTGGGCTGATGCTTGGAGGCTTTTGTTTTTCCGTTCAGAAATCCATCCGATATTAAGAAAATAAAAATGTCATTCCAGATAATTTTTTGTCTGGAATGACATTATTGGTAGAATATACTTAAATCCTATTATTCGTCTGCCAGGATAAAGTCGAGTTGTTTTTTCTCCAGATTGGCACGTGCCACCTTAATCTTGACAGGGTCTCCTAAACTGAATTTACGATGATGACGACGTCCGATGAGGCAATAATTCTTTTCATCAAATTCATAATAATCGTTGCCTAAGTCGCGCATGGCCACCATACCTTCGCATTTGTTTTCGTTGATTTCCACATACAATCCCCATTCGGTTACTCCGGATATTACTCCATCGTACACGTTGCCGATGCGTTCGCTCATGAATTCTACCTGTTTGTACTTGATAGAAGCACGTTCAGCACTTGCTGCTGTTTGCTCCATGGCAGAACTGTGTTCGCACAAATTTTCGTACTTATCGGCCTGAGCTGTACGTCCTCCAGCCAGATAGCGGGTCAATAAGCGATGTACCATTAAATCTGGATAACGGCGGATAGGCGAAGTAAAGTGTGTATAATAATCGAAAGCCAGTCCATAGTGTCCGATGTTGTAAATGGAGTAGCGAGCTTTCTGCATGGCACGGAGTGAAACCGTTTCAATAAGGTTCTGTTCCTTCTTGCCATCAATGTCACTTAGCAATCGGTTAATAGATTTCGATACTTCCACTTTGCTTCCCCCAGTACGTATTTTGTATCCGAAGCGGGCAATAAACTGGCTCAGGTTGTCCAGCTTGTCGGGATCCGGCAAATCGTGGATACGATACGGGAATACCTTTGCTTTTTTGTTTTTGGGAACCTTGCCAATATGTTCGGCTACGGTACGGTTGGCCAATAACATAAATTCCTCGATGAGTTTGTTGGCTTCCTTGGAAACTTTGAAATATACGCTGAGCGGTTTCCCAGTTTCGTCTATTTCGAATTTCACCTCACAACGGTCGAAATTGATGGCTCCGGCCGACAAACGTTTTTCACGTAGTATCTGTGCCAACTTGTTCAGTTGCAGTATTTCCTCTTTATAATCTCCTTCTCCAGTTTCAATAATCTGCTGTGCTTCTTCGTAGGTAAACCGACGGTCCGATTTGATGACGGTGTGCCGTATACGATAATCTTTCACTTCTGCTTTTTCGTTCATTTCGAAGATGACAGAATACGCCAGCTTTTCTTCGTTAGGGCGTAATGAACAGATGAAGTTACACAGACGTTCGGGCAGCATCGGAATGGTGCGGTCTACCAGATAGACAGAAGTCGCACGCTTCACTGCTTCCTTATCGATGATGCTTCCTTCTTTTACATAATGTGATACATCGGCAATGTGAACTCCCACTTCCCATAATCCTGGTTTTAACTGACGGATAGACAGAGCATCGTCGAAGTCCTTGGCATCTTTCGGGTCGATGGTAAAGGTCGTTACCTCTCTGAAATCTTCCCGTTCGGCATAGTCTTCCGGTGTAATTTCTGCTGGGATGCGCTCTGCAGCCTCTTCAACTGCTTGCGGATAAGTATAAGGCAATCCGTATTCAGCAAGTATGGCATGCATTTCTGTGGTATTGTCGCCGGCCTTACCCAAAATGTCAATAACCTGTCCGAACGGATTTTTGGCATAATCCGGCCATTCGGTGATTTTTACTACAGCCTTGTCACCATCTTTTCCTCCCTTCAACTTATCTTTTGGGATAAAGATGTCGTTGGCCAGAGTACTGGTTTCTGTCAGTAAGAATGCATAATTCTTGCTGACCTTCAGTGTACCTACAAAAGTGCTGTCGGCATGTTCCAGAATTTCGATAACCTGTCCTTCCAGTTCATGTCGTTTACGCTTGGCGCAAAGAGAAAATTTTACCTTGTCGTTGTTCATGGCATGTGCCGAGTTTCGTTCGGCAATGAAGATGGGTTCTCCTCCATCTTCGGGGATGAAACTGTTCTTGCCGTTGCTTTTTCTTTGGAAAGTACCAATCAGTATTTGTCCCTTATCGTTCAGTTTATAATGTCCTTTTTCTGTTTCTATAAGGAAACTGTCTTCCAACATTTCCTGAACGGTATCAGTACAAAGCATTTTAAGCGGATGGGTTGTTAGGTTTAACCCTGTGAAAAGTTGTTTCAGAGTAAAACTGTCGGTTGGCTTCATGCGGAAATAATTAATCAGAAGCTCTGCCAGTTCTTTCTTCTTCATGCGTTTTCCGCCTTTTTTTTCTTTTTTCTTTTTAGCCATAATGTTGATATTTTGATGTTGTCATGAATTACGCGATCTGCTGTATCAGACAGGCGTAAAAATGAATCGTTATTACAAAGTAAACAAATTTAATGGAATAAAGCACGAATAACTTCCTTTATTTTCAGTGAGAAACCATTATCTTTGTAACTTCTATTACAAACAGGTAACGTGAATGAAAAAGAAAATATTAGTAACCGGAGCTAGTGGATTTATCGGAAGTTTTCTAGTGGAAGGCGGATTGGAACGGGAAATGCAGGTATGGGCTGGAGTACGTAAGAGCAGTAGCCGAAAGTACTTGCAGGATACACGTATTCAGTTTGCTGAACTCGATTTTACAGATTCCGATAAACTGGAAGGCCAATTGGCCAAACATAAAAGAGAACATGGCGGATGGGACTATATTATTCACTGTGCCGGAGTAACGAAATGTCGTAGTAAAGCTGACTTTGAAATAGGCAATTACTGGGCAACCCGTTATTTTATCGAGATATTGAGTAAACTGGATATGTTGCCGGAGCAATTTGTTTACATCAGTTCACTGAGTGTTTTCGGGCCAATCCGTGAGAAAGATTACTCTTCTATACAAGAACAGGATGTGCCGCAGCCTAATACGGCATATGGTCAAAGCAAACTGCATTCGGAAGAATATTTGCATTCGCTGAAAGATTTCCCTTATGTGATATTTCGTCCTACCGGTGTATATGGACCACGTGAGCGAGATTACTTCCTGATGGCGAAATCTATTGCTCAACACATCGACTTTGCAGCAGGATTCAAACGGCAGGATATTACATTTGTGTATGTACAAGATCTTGTAAAGGCTGTGTACCTGGCTATTGAAAAGAAGGTTACCCGACGTGCTTATTTTGTAAGCGACGGACAAGTGTACAGTAGCCGTACTTTTTCCGATTTAATACGGAAAGAGATGGGAAATCCCTTTGTGCTACGATTTGTATGTCCATTGTTTTTGTTGAAAGCTTTGTCATTTCTTGCCGATCAGGGAGCCAAACTGTTTGGTAAGGTCAGTACATTAAATCCTGATAAATATAAGATAATGAAGCAACGGAACTGGCGTTGTGACATTACTCCACTGGAAAAAGAGTTGGGATATAAGGCGGAGTATCCGTTGGAGAGAGGCGTAAAGGAAATAATAGCTTGGTATAAAAAAGAAGGATGGCTGTAAAGATAAACTTGTTTGAGCGTGTAGATAGTGGAAAAGGACTGTTTGCTGTAGAGACAATCAGTTTGATTTATAATGCCTTGACCACTATTCTGATATTGATTCTTTATCCCCGTATGGATCATCCGGGGATGATGTTGCTGGAACGTGCAGGCATCGTTGTGTTGACTTTTGTACTAATATTCTTGTATCAGGCAGTTCCGTGCCGTCTGACGGCATTTATACGCATGCTGGTACAAATGTCTTTGCTGGCTTATTGGTACCCCGATACATTCGAGTTCAATCGTTTGTTTCCTAATCTGGATTATTTGTTTGCGCATGCCGAACAGTTCTTGTTCGGTTGTCAGCCGGCAGTAGAGTTTAGTAAGCATTTGCCGTCTATCTGGTTCAGTGAACCATTTAATATGGGATACTTTTTCTATTATCCCATGATGTTTATAGTGGTAGTTTACTATTTTCTGAAACGCTTTGAATGGTTTGAGAAAATCTGCTTTGTGCTGGTTACTTCTTTTTTCATTTATTATCTTATTTATATTCTGCTTCCTGTGGCAGGACCACAATTCTATTTCCCTGCTATCGGTATGGACAAGGTGAATGCTTGTATATTTCCTCCTATCGGTGATTATTTCAATTTAAATGATTATCTGATACCGGGTCCGGGATTCGATCATGGCTTCTTCTTCAATCTGGTTGAGGCTTCTCAGGAAGTCGGTGAACGCCCTACGGCAGCTTTCCCCAGTTCTCATGTCGGAATTTCTACTATTGTGATGATTATGTCCTGGCGTGTAAACCGTAAATTGACTTACCTGTTGACTCCTTTTTATTTGTTGCTGTGTGGAGCTACGGTATACATACAAGCTCATTATCTGATTGATGCAATTGTCGGTTTTATTTCGGCTTTCTTTGTGTATCATTTGGCTACTCTGATGTACAAGCGCTGGTTTATTTCTCCAGTATTCAAATTGATGGGCTGAACAGCTTTTTCTTTCATAAATAAAATTTTTGTATAGAATCTGTTACTTTTAGAGGATTTCTGCGTCTAATGGGTAGTAATACTAAAAAGATATAGACTATGAAATTGTATGTAACTGTTCTGGCTGCATTGACACCCCTGTTGATGAGCTTTTCCGGATGCTATGCCGGAGGGAAAACTGTAATAAATCCCAGTAAAAATTATGTAACTCAAAAAGTAAATATCGGAGAAGTAGCTGCTATTTCGTCTTCACGTTCGATAGATGTAGTTTATACTCAGTATAAAGGTGAACCTTATGCAGAAATTTATGCACCCGATAACGTAGTAAAGTATGTGAAGGTAGAACAGAATGGGAAAAAACTGAATGTAACTTATGATATTCCTCAGGGACATTCGTTGAGTTTCAGAGGGAAATGTACTTGCGAAGTAAGAGTATTTGCCCCTGAAGTGACTGGTTTTCATGCTTCTTCCTCATCAGATATCACTTTAGCTAACGGACTGAATACAAGTAAAGATGTAACTTTTGATGCATCAAGCAGTGCGGACATCCATGCAGAGAAAGTACAGTGTGCCAATCTTACGGCTACAGCAAGCAGCAGTGCCGAACTGGTTCTGAAAAATATATCCTGTCATAAAACTGTGATGAATGTAGAAAGTAGCGCTGATATGGAAATTGTAGGATTACAGTGTAAGGGTGATATGGCAATAGAAACCAGTTCATCGGGCGACTGTGAAATACGAGACATTGTTTGCCAAGGTGATGTAGCAGCATCTTCCAGCTCTGCCAGTGATATTAATCTGTCGGGTGTTTGTCGTAATGCTTCGTATGAAGCTTCTTCTGCCGGTAAAGTATATGCCGAAAAACTGAAAGCAGTTGATGTGAAAGCACAAGCCTCTTCTGCCGGTGATGTACGTTGCTATGTGACAGGTAAGTTGTCTGCCGGTTCTTCTAGTGCAGGTAGTGTAGGCTATACAGGCACCCCTACTTCTATCGAAGGCAAAATAAATGGCGTATCTCGTTTATAATGCAAAGTCTGCAGATAAAAAACAAGAGCCATGTCGCAATTACGCGGCATGGCTCTTGTTCTTTATCATTAATCGGTTTATTTTACAATAGAAGTCAATGGATGTCTGTTTCCTTTGATATCTGTAAGGAAAGCTTTTGCTGAGCCAAAATTCAAGTACATATCCAAACGTACAGGAAGATGGTTCAAGTCATCTGTAATGTAGAAAGTAATAACTTCTTTTTCCTTGTTATTTACATATTCTACCAGTGAGAATACCAGACAGCGGTAAGTCACTCCATTTTCTGCCTTATAGTTTTCTTTGCCACGATATATAAGTGTCTGTTTTTCTATGTCTTTACCGGTAGCCATAGAAAAACGTATTTTCAAACCAGGCTTGTAGTTAGTCGGATCGTAAGATCGGGCTTGTAGCAAGATGCTTAACATATCGTATACACAAACCGCAGATTCATCGTAGTGCTTTTCCACGTTTCCGTGAAGCATACGCTGTTGGTCTACGATACATTTCCCATTTGCATAGCTGAATTTAACTTCATCCACCGTATATCGTTTTCCTTCTTCTGCTCCTTTACGGAAATAAAGTGGTTCCAACTGCTGACTGGTAATACAAGTCAGGGTATCGCGCATTTTGAAAAAGAAGTCAATTTTCTTGTTGGTGTACGATTGCAAGTCTGTTTTCAGGCACGGACGTCCCATATAAGTCGTGTTGTTTACCGTCATCTTGGCCCATCCGGCATTAATCCAGACAAACTTCCAATTGAACTTCAGTTCATAGCTCAGTGTTTCTCCTGCCTTAATTGCATTATTTTCTGCTCCGCACTGTGCCTGAATTGTTGCTATACCTCCCATCAGGAAGCATAAGCATAAAACTAATTTCTTCATCATACTCTTCCTAAATTTTTGGCACGTTCCTTGTTACGGTCTTTAATTTTTTTAGTTTCGTCGGGTTTTTGTTTCTTTATGTCATCCAACTTCTGTTTGTCCAAAGGAACCGCTTTCAAGTCCCATGTTTCTTCAAACTCAAAATTGGCCTTCATTTCCCATACTTTAGGGAAGTAGAATACTTCCTCTGCCTGTTTTTTCTCTTCATAATTACCCGTATCCCATTTTCCGTTGTTGTTCCTGTCGTAGAACAAACGGATATAATATTTAGTACCAGGCTGTAAGAAATAGAAATCACAAGTATTCTTAGCGTTTACAGGCTGTTGTCTTACTACTTCATCACTGCTGTTCAGTAATTGTACGATGGCAGGAGCTTCTGCCCCTACAATATTCAGGAACAGCGTTCCATAGTCTTCCAGCGTTTTTACTTTTACCTTATTCTGCACCTTATCTGTATAAAGTCCATATATACCCTTAAAGCACAGCGAGTCGATTGTAAGCTGATATTCCTGTCCGGGTTGCCAGGCTGCCAGAATCTGGTATTGGCGTGGAGCAATAGAGTCTTTCTGTAAAATGAATGGAGTATCCTGCCATACAGAATCCACCATTACAGTCATATGAATGGCATTCGTATCTATACTTTCTACCGGTTCATCGAATTTCAGGATGATGTTTCTGTTCAAGTCAAGTGCTGCAGGTGCATCTACCTGCATCTTCAGAAATTGAGTTTCAACGCTCAGCGTATCTCCTTTTCTCATGCGTCGTTTACGCTCTTTTTCCTTCTTCTTATTTTCTTCTTCTTTCAGAGCCAGACGACGTTCCTTTGGAATCTTGTTCACCATTCGTAACGTATCTGTTTGCGGAACAAGCTGCCCCAGTGTATCTGTAGCCAGATAGTCCAGTTGCATGATGAGTGTATCCTGCTCGCATAACACTGTATCTTTAATCCAATAAAGAATACTGTCGTTTTTTTGATTAGGCTCTACCAGTAAAGATTTCTCTGCATCAAAGTTCAGTCCTGTCAATGTGGGGAGTGTATCTGCCTTTGCACTGAAGTACAGCATAAACTGATTGGTTTTAGGGCGTTCACTCTTCATCAGGTACTGTAAATTGTTCTCTTCCTTGAAAGCGCGTAACATGATATTATCCGGCAGGAAACGAGTATAGTTGACCTGAATGACCGTATCGATTTTGGTGGTATCTTTCTGATTCCATACGGTATCCTGTCTTACTGCTCCTTCCATAGACGGAACAATAAGAGAATCCATGAAAGCGATCGCTTCTGTTTTTGAGTCGAACAGATAGTTCTGATTACCATCCATTAAGGCATAAATACGGTACGTGCCCGGTGCAATGCCACGTATGATAAACTGTCCTCTACTATCGGTACGTGAAATACGGTCGAAAGGCAGAGTTGTAAATGCGCTGTCGTTCAGGTTTTTGTGCAGCCCAACCTGAATACCTTTAATCGGCTCTAAATCTGCAGAGTTCAGTACAACGCCCGATACTTGCATGGTATCGATGGTATCACCGGTAGAGAACGCATACGAGAAGTTTCCCATCGGATTTCCCTCGTTGTTGTCTACAATTGCATCGCCAAAGTCGATAGTATAAGTCGTATTGGGGCGCAATGAGTCGTAGAAGTTGACTAATACTCTTTTCCCGCTGGTTTTCACTTCCGGTGCCTCATTTTGAGGAGGAGAGATAATCACCTTTTCGGAAGCCTTTTCCAATTGGATGAATTCGTTAAATTCAATCGCAATTTTCTTACGCGTATTGTTCTTTGTGTTAGGTTCAGGAGTAGCGCGCACAAACTTAGGAGGATCTTCGTCGTAGGGGCCTCCATCGGGCGATCCTGTACTTGCACAGGCATAAAATCCGATGATAACCAATAGGATGGCTATATATTTGGGTATAGGTTTCATTCGTTCAGTTTTAACATTTCTTCTATATGGTCTCTATTGTTGCTCAAGCGAGGAACTTTATGCTGTCCCCCCAGTTTGCCTTTCTGTTTCAGCCAGTCGTGGAACAGATTCGGACGGGCTACGATAAGTTCCAGTTCCTGTAAGGTGATATCCTTATGTCGTTTTGCCTCATAATCGGAGTTGATTTCCTGCAATGCCTGATCCAGTACGTGTCTGAATTTTTCGAGTGAGTCCGGCATCTTGCTGAATTCGATCAGCCATTGATGGCGACATTTGGCATTTGCATCCATGAATACGGGAGCTGCCGAGTACTCCAATACTTGTGCTCCTGTTTCGGCACAGGCACGTGCCAGACCTTTCTCGGCGTTGTCCACCATCAGTTCCTCTCCAAATGCATTGATAAAATGTTTGGTACGTCCGGTAATGATAAATTTGTAAGGATCTTTCTGAGTAAACTTAACGGTATCTCCCAGAATGTATCTCCACAACCCGCAAGAGGTACTGATCACGATGGCGTAGTTCTTTCCAACTTCTACTCCCGTGAGCGGTACAATATGAGGAGCCGGATTATCTATCTCTTCCAATGGGATAAACTCATAGAACACATCATAGTCAATCATCAGCAGCATGGCCGGGTCGGACAGGTCGCTTTGCAGTCCGAAAAAGCCTTCGCTGGCATTATACGTTTCCATATAGTGCATCTTGCTGCTTCGGATAAGTTGCTTATACTGTTCGCGATAAGGTGTAAAGCATACTCCTCCATGGAAGAATACTTCCAGATTGGGCCATACCTCATCCAATGTATGTGCTCCCGTCTTTTCGAGAATACGCTTAATTACTGCCAGCATCCACGAAGGTACACCAGATAAGTTGGTCACATTTTTGTGAATCGTAGTTTCGGCAATTCGTTCTACCTTTTCTTCAAACTCGCTTAAAAGAGCGATTTCCTTACTTGGTACACGGATAAAGTTGACCAGCGGATTGATATTTTGAATCAAAATGGCCGACAAATCTCCTACCAGGCTGTCTTTTACATTATAGTTAGGGCTGTGGCTTCCTCCTAAAATCAATCCTTTTCCAGAGAAAAAACGGCTTTGAGGATTTTCTCTCAGATACAGAGCTACGGCATCCTGTCCTCCTTTGTAATGAATATTCTGCAGGCCGTCTTTACTTACCGGAATAAACTTACTTTTATCGTTGGTGGTACCGGAAGATTTTGCATACCATACTACCTTATCTCTCCAAAGTACATTTGCTTCTCCGTGACGCATCCGGTCTACATACCCTTTTATGTCTTCATAAGTCTGAATAGGTACTTTTTGGAAATCACTGTAAGAGCGTATGGCGTTATATTGATAAGTGGTTCCCCACTCTGTATGAGCTGCATTTTGTATGAGTTTCTGGAATACGCGTTCTTGGATAGCCTCTGCCTGTGTATCGTACAGATCGATGGCTTTCTGTCTGGATGTGAACAGCTTTCCGATTAACTTTGTTGAAACCATTTTTTTACTGTTTTACAAATTCATAATCGCAAAGGTAGGTTATTTCTATTAATTAAAGATGGTGTCATTATTTTTTTTTGAGAATTTACAATTCTATATTTTTTTCTTGTAATTTTACGCTGATAAACATATACGACCATGCGAATAGGTATTTTGACATCTGGAGGCGATTGTCCGGGAATAAATGCGACAATCCGAGGCGTTTGTAAAACGGCAATGAATCATTACGGGATGGAAGTCTTCGGTATCCACAGCGGATTCAGAGGGCTGGTAGACGATGATGTGATTCCTTTGACAGAAGGTTCTTTAACTGGTTTGTTGAATATGGGAGGTACCATTTTAGGAACTTCCCGGGAGAAGCCTTTTAAACGGAAGACCAATACTCTGACAGAAGACAAGCCGGCTATGATGTTGAAAACAATCGAGAAGCACCAGTTGGATTGTATTGTTTGCATTGGAGGAAATGGTACCCAGAAAACTGCTGCAAAGTTGGCGGATACTGGTGTAAATGTGGTATCGATACCCAAGACCATCGACAATGACGTATGGGGAACGGATGTTTCTTTTGGCTTCGATTCTGCTGTATCGATTGCTACCGATGCCATAGACCGTCTGCATTCTACAGCCAGTGCACATCAGCGAGTGATGGTCATTGAAGTGATGGGGCATAAAGCAGGATGGATTGCCTTGTATTCCGGTATGGCCGGAGGAGGCGATATTATTTTGTTGCCTGAAATTCCTTTTGATATTCACAATATAGGCGATACGATTATCAATCGTCTGAAAAAAGGAAAGCCATATTCTATTGTTGTAGTGGCAGAAGGAATTCCTACTGTAAATGGCAAAAAAGCGGCCCAGTATATAGCTGAAGAAATAGAATATGAAACTGGTTTTGAAACACGTGAAACCGTTTTGGGATATATACAGCGTGGAGGAAGTCCTACTGCATTCGACCGCAATCTGGCTACCCGGATGGGAGGACATGCCACAGAACTGATAGCTGGTGGACAGTTCGGACGGATGGTTTCTTTGCATGGCTCGGAGATTACTTCCGTGCCGTTGGGAGAGGTAGCCGGAAAATTGAAGCTGGTTACAGAAGACAATGATTTGGTGGTGCAAGGCCGTCGTATGGGGATTTGTTTCGGGTAAAGACAGTCTGCCTTCCGGCTTGTCCTGAAAAATACAATTGATAGGAAAAGCGCATATTTGGTGCCCAAATGTGCGCTTTTCTTCTTTTTTGCTAACTGATACTTTGTGAATTTAGTTCTTTTTAACATGCAAAAAGGGCTAAAAACTCCTCAAAAAAGGCTCAAAACATGCTTTATAGCAGGAAAATAAGGGTTGTGAGACCAAGGAAGAAGGCTTGTCTCGAAGCTTTGCGATACAGGTATCGGTGGCTTGTGCGACTTGTAACGGTAGCTTACGTGACTAATAGCGTACGGTGTTGTGACTAATAGTGTGAAAAGATGAAGAAATTTGTGCTTTTTTATCGGTAAACTATCATTTTATTCTGTTAAAAATAAATTGTCTTTCCGATAGAAATTATGCCTTTTATTCAGTCTTATGCGCGTGCTTTCAGTTTGTGTATCTTCTTTTGCTTTTATTTTACAGGAAATGCTGTCTTTGTGATTTGATATACCCTTAAAAAACAGCCTTGAAATCCAGTCCTGTTTCCTTCGGTTCTGAAAAGCCCTGTTTTTAAGCTTCGGAAATATCAAAATGACAAAATGATAAATGGAATATCAATGGAAAATCTGATATTTCCGAAGCCGGATAAACCAGACGGAAGAATACTTTTGGAGCAGTCGTTATTCTCTCCGTAAAGGATAGTCACCACGTAGCTGTTCAAACTTCTCCGGATGTGCAAGTAATGTTTCGAAATCGTGTTGCGGATTGTACATCTGCAACTGATGAATGTCTTCATCGGTATCTTGCAGATTATACTCCGGTTGAGGTAAAGAAATACAGAACTCCTTTTGTATACCGAAAAAGCGGCAGAAAGCATCCAGTACCATGCGGGTGGCATTGGCTTTCCCATCGGCAGAATATCCGGCGATATGCGGAGTACCGATAAATACACGGTGCAGTAAATCTAAACTGATATGGGGTTCATTCTCCCATACATCAATGACAGCTCCGGCAATTTGTTTGTTTTCAAGTGCCCGAAGAATGGAAGTAGTCTCGACCACTTCTCCTCGTGAGGTGTTGATGAGGTAGGGGTGCTTCTGTAAACTTTGGAAAAAGTCATCATCGGCCAGGTGAAAGGTAGGATATTTCCCCTCTCTTATCAGCGGAGTATGCAGGGTGATAATGTCGCATTCTCGGGCTATTGTCTGCAGGTCCACAAAACCTTTTTCTCCCTGTGCTGCACGCGGGGGGTCATTAAGCAATACTCTCATACCCAACCGTTCGGCCAGGTGCTGGATTCTGCTGCCTACATGTCCTACTCCCACAATTCCTATACAAGAGTGTGACAAATTCACATTCCGTTCCTTCTGAAGCAATAGTAACACAGAGTGAATGTACTGTTCTACCGCACCGGCATTGCATCCCGGACAATTGCTCCAGGTAATTCCTGCCTCGCGGCAATATTCAGTATCAATGTGGTCGAACCCGATGGTGGCAGTACCGATAAATCGTACCTTACTGCCCTCCAGCAGTTCACGGTTGCAGCGGGTACGAGTACGTGTAATCAGCGCATCTGCATCTCGTACAATGTCGGGAGTAAATGCTTGTCCCGGCAGGTAAATGACCTCGTCGGCCATCTGTTCAATCACCCCCCTTATGTAAGGGATTTTATTGTCGATGATTACTTTCATGAGTTGTATTTGTTTAGTGTTGCAAAGGTAGCCTTTTTCACATTATAAACGGATAAAATGAAATCTTTCTTCAAATTTGACATTCATTGAATTTTTATTAATTTTGCATAGAATAAGTGCTAAGTTATTGTGTTTAAGTAGCACTTCTTTAACACGTATCTGTTTAATTATTTCGATATGAAATGTCTGCATATTATAACCCCCGTAAAAGATTCGATTGACTTTACGCTCGAAACTATCCGTGCAATTGTCAACTCGGATATCCGAGTGCCTTTCACTTATACAGTGTACAATGATTTCAGTACCGAAGAAAATACCAGACGCCTGGAAGAAGCATCGAAGGAATTGAATTTCCGTCTGGTCAACTTGTCGGATATTACTACACATCCTTCTCCCAATTATTTGTTGGTTTTGCAGCGTTCTCAGCAGGAGGCTATTGCGGCCGATGCCGGATTGCTTATCGTAGAATCGGATGTAGTAGTCAAACCGAATACGCTTCAGGATTTGTACGATGGAGCTGCCGAACGTGAAGGTTGTGCCATTGCAGCTGCTGTTACTGTGGATGAGAATGGGGTCATTAATTATCCTTATCTTCATGCAAAAGGCAATGAAGGAAAGGTATATGCAGAAAAGAAACATTGCAGCTTCTGCTGCTCACTGCTGACTTCGGAGTTTTTGCGTGCTTTCGATTTCCGTCAGCTGGACCCTTCCAAGAACTGGTACGATGTAACCATTTCGCATGAAGCATTGAAACAGGGATTCCGGAATTATTTGTTTACTACTCTTCCCGTATGGCACCGTCCGCATGGAAGCCGTCCGTGGAAGCAGTTGAAATATAAGAATCCGCTGAAATATTATTGGCTGAAATACACAAAAGGATTGGATAAAATTTAATTAGACGGGCGTATGGATAAAACCCCTTTGGTATCTGTTGTGGTACCTGTGTACAACATGGAGCTTTTTCTTCCTGAAACACTCGACTCCATATTGGCTTCCGATTATCCCAATTTTGAGGTGGTGGTAGTAGACGACGGGTCGAAAGATGCATCCTATCGGGTGGCTTGTGATTATGCTGCCAAAGATGCACGTGTACAGGCTTATACCCAGCCCAATGGAGGCGCCTGTGCAGCCCGTAATCATGCTGTTCGTCTGTCCCACGGAGAATTTATTCTTCCCGTCGACGCTGATAATCTGATTGAACCGAATCTGATATCGGAAGCGGTAGCTGCTATTCTGGCCGACTCTTCGGTAAAGGTGGTCGCTCCTCGTGCTGATTTTTTTGGAGAACGTACCGGAGAATGGAAACTGCCTTGTTTTTCCCTGCATTTGCTGGCCCGGAAAAATATCATGGATACTTGTGCATTGTATCGCAGGACGGACTGGGAACGTACGGGAGGCTATTGTGAAGACATTATAGCTCGTGAAGACTGGGAGTTTTGGATTGGCGTCTTGAAAAACGGCGGTAAAGTGGTAAAGCTTCCTGATATAGGGCTGCATTATCGTATACGGAATGTGTCGAAACGGGTCACAGACCGTAAGTTGAAGCGCCATGTAATAGCTACGCTTAATCGGCGTCATCCGGAGTTTTTCGAACGCGAACTGGGAGGTCCGTTGCGGTATTACCGTTCGTGGTCGGTATTGCTTAATCGCATCTATCGTCTGTTTCATCCCCGTAAAGTGGTGGTGAGCAAGGAATATTCCGGACTGACAGATTATGTAAAGGCTTTGCCGGTATTGTTCCGTCAGGATAAAGGGACTGTGATTTATAAGGGAAGAAATGAACTGCGCGAGATGAACTGGGACGGTACATCGGTAGTTATTAAATCATTTCGTGTGCCCAATCTGATTAACCGGATTGCATACGGACTATTCCGGTCTTCCAAAGCTCAGCGTTCGTTCGAGTATGCCGATATGCTGCGGAAAGAAGGTATTGGAAGTCCGGCTCCTGTAGCCTATTATACAGAGCGGAATGGTTTGCTTTTTACACGAAGCTATTACGTTAGCCTGAAGTCTGAATGTCCGTACTCGTATGTGCATCTGATGCGTGGTGACTATCCGGGACAAGAAGAAATTCTGCGTGCCATTGCCCGTACTACAGCAGCTTTGCACGAAAGAGGATATCTGCATAAAGACTATTCACGTGGGAATATTCTGTTCCGTAAAACGGAAAAAGGAGTAGAGGTAGAAATTATCGACTTGAACCGTATCCGTTTCCGTGAGGTGGGAATGGAGGAAGGTTGTCGTAACTTCGAACGATTGCCCGGTACTCCCGAAATGTTTGAAATTCTTGCCGACGAATATGCCAAAGCAAGGGGATTTGATGCCCAAGAGTGTTTGAAACTGATTTTGAAGTATAATAATGCCCAGATATGAGACTGATAAAGATGACAGGTGGCTTAGGCAACCAGATGTTTATATATGCTTTTTATTTGAAAATGAAGCAGCGCTTTGCCAATACACGGATTGACTTGTCGGATATGATGCACTATCACGTGCATCATGGATACGAGATGAACCGGGTGTTTGCTTTGCCTCAGGTAGAGTTTTGTATGAACCGTACTTGGAAAAAAGTACTGGAATTTCTGTTTTTCAAGACGATATTGGAACGGAAGCAAAAAAGTCTGGATGCATTTTGGAAGCCTTATGCCTGGCCGTTTATCTATTTTAAAGGATTCTATCAGTCCGAACGATTCTTCTCTGATATAGAGCAAGAGGTACGTAAAACTTTTACTTTCGATATGTCGAAAGCGAGCGACCGTTCTGTACAGATGGCTGCGCGTATGGATGATGATGTAAATTCTGTATCGCTTCATGTGCGCCGTGGAGATTATCTGGAGCCGAAGCACTGGGAGAATACGGGGAGTGTTTGCCAGCTTCCATATTACCGGAATGCAATTGCTGAAATAAAGAGTCGGTTAAAGAATCCGGTGTTTTATGTATTTTCCGACGATTTGGAATGGGTAAAAGAAAACCTTCCTTTGGATAATGCTGTGTATATTGACTGGAATAAGGGAAACGACAGCTGGCAGGATATGATGCTCATGAGCCATTGCCGTCATCATATCATCTGCAACAGTACATTCAGCTGGTGGGGAGCATGGCTCGATGCTCATAAAGACAAAACGGTCATTGTGCCCGAACGCTGGTTCCGTCATGTAGAGACTCCTTATATTTATCCCGAAGGATGGATTAAAGTATCAATTAACTGATAAGCTTATGGACGTGTTGTTGCTTTTGAAGAAGATTGTCTATGCGATAGTAGAGTTGCCTTTCTTTTTTGGAAAGGTGAGTCGCCCGCTGGTCTGCATGACTTTGCTGGTAAAGAATGAAGAGGATATACTGGAACAGAACCTTATTTTCCATAAAGAGAAGGGAGTGGATTTCTTTATTGTGACTGACAATAACTCTACAGACCGTACTCCGGAAATCTTGCGTAAGTATAAAGAGAAAGGCTGGATAAAGGAGATTATCGAAGAAAAAGCTACCGATTACCGTCAGAAAATATGGGTAGACCGGATGGTGTGGCGTGCCAAGACCGTTTATAATGCCAACTGGGTGATTAATGCCGATGCAGATGAATTCTGGTATCCGGCTTCCGGTTCGCTGAAAGAGGCGCTACAGAAAACATCGGCCAATGTGATAAAATGTGGTATGAAGTGTGTCTATCCGGAAGAAAATAAAAGGTTGGAAGAGTGGAAATATACCGTAGATCCCGTAGAAGATATTGCTGCCTACGATTTGTCTCGCTATTCTCTGTTTGCCCGTCAGATTCCGAAAGTGATGCATCGTACAAAAGGGTATATCCAGATTTCAATGGGTAACCATAAAGTGACGATGTTTCCTAAGCGTACAGGAGCAAGTGATGTACATATTTACCATTATAATATTCGTGGACGCAGCCAATTCCTTGAAAAGATGATTAACGGGGGAAAACAGTTGGAACAGAACCCCAGTAAACACGGTGGACGACACTGGCGTTATTTTTATGCTCTGTATAAGGAAGGCAAGTTGAATGAAGAGTATGACAGAGTGATAGGTACAAATGTGTTCGATCGGCTGCAGGCAGACGGTTATATACACGAAGACTCTACAATGGCAGATTATTTCAAAAAATTGAATCAATAAGGCAAGGCTATGAAACATGCTTATTTGGTTATGGCTCATAATGAACCGGAGTTACTGAAGACGTTATTGTCTGTGCTGGATGATGAGCGTAATGACATTTATTTGCATATTGATGCCCGCGCTGTGGATTTGTACAATCAGTTTCTAAGTTTCCGGATGGAAAAGGGGAATTTGATACTTTTAGAACAGCGTATTGCTGTACACTGGGGAGATATCTCTCAGGTAGAGGTAGAATATGATCTCTTTGAAGCAGCTTTCCGGAAAGGTCCTTACGGTTATTATCATCTGCTGTCTGGGGTAGATTTGCCCATAAAAAGCCAGGATTATATTCATGCTTTCTTTAAGCAGCATGCAGGAAAAGAATTTGTCGGATTCTGGATTGGAGAAGGACATCGTAAGGATGTATATCGTAAAGTGTATCGTTATTATCTGTTTACCCGTTATTTTAAAGAGGGCTCTGTGGTAATACATGGCTTTACTGCTTTTGTGAGAAATGTATTTTTGGCTCTGCAAAAAGTTACCCGATTTAAGAGAAAACATGACTATGAGTTCTGTAAAGGGTTTAACTGGGTGAGTATTACTAATGACTTTTGCCGTTATTTGATTGAAAATAAAGATAATGTGATGCATACTTTCAAATATACACTGTGCCCCGATGAAATATTTATTCAGACGCTTATCTGGAATTCTCCATTTAGGGCGAATATTTATGATTCATCTGATGTGTTGAATGGGAGTATGAGGGCTATTGATTGGCAACGTGGTTCCCCTTATGTATGGAAAGAAAGTGATATGGAGGAATTGAGAACCTCTCCTTATCTGTTTGCCCGAAAATTTTCTTCTGCTTATCCGGTGGATATAGAAAAATTAGTTGATTAGAAAGGCTGTATATTCATGCTTTTTTATAGTATGATGGCAATGAATAATTTATGTAACTTTGCTTTTGTATAAAAATAATGTATATGGACAAGAAAACTCCAATTGTCAGCGTTGTTGTACCTAATTATAATTATGCGCGTTATTTGAACGAGCGTTTATTGTCTATTCTGAATCAGACATACCAGAATTTCGAACTGATTCTTTTAGACGATGCGTCTACAGATAATAGTGTGGAGGTATTGAACCAGTATAAAGATAATCCTCATGTCTCCCATTTCATAGTGAACGAGAAGAATACAGGAAGTCCTTTTAAACAATGGATGAAGGGTATTTCACTGGCAAAAGGAGAGTGGGTATGGATTGCAGAAGCAGACGATTTGTGTGAGCCTGACTTTTTGGAAACCTGTGTAGAGCAGGTGCAGAAATATTCCAATATATCTGTTTGTATGACAGCTTCAAAGTATATAGATGAAAAAGGTAGCATATTGCCGCAAGAAGCCAATTACTGGGGAAAGAAAAGGCTGGCTGTATCGGCTAGCAGATTTTCGGGTAAAGCTTATGCAGAGCATAATATGTATTGGAATTGTTGTGTTGCTAATGCCAGCGGAGTACTATTTCGCCGTTCTTATGCTATTAAACTATCAGATACTGCATTCTTAAGCATGAGATATAGTGGAGATTGGTATTTTTGGTTTCAAATGCTGTTGCATGGAGATATGATTGAGATCTATAAAAAATTGAATTATTTCCGTCAGCATACAGCAAAGGTAAGTGTAGAAGGAGTTAGTACGGGGAACCGGATAAAAGAGGATATTGATACCTATGTATTAATGGAACAGGCTTTCCCTGATATGAGTACTTACAAGCGTCGACTGGCTCATGGACAGCTTTATCGGAAAATAAAGAAGGTACGAAGTGTAGAGAAACAGACCGAACTTAGCCAGTATCTTTATGAGAAACTAGGAGGAAAAGCCTCAGACTTGAGACTTTTCCATATGAATAAATATTTAAGATGGGTATGTCCGTGGATAATCACGATTAAAAGAGACCGCTTATTCTAAAATGCGGCTATATTTCAATGCTTTTTTCTTTTCTTTCTCTTCTGAAGAAATCATAGGCAAGAATCTTAAATGCCTATGTAGTTTATAGTACAAGTAGTTCTTCAGAAAAGAAGAATGGAGCATTTGCTGGTATTCTTTCTTTATTTTGTTTTGTATCGCTTTGTCCTTTAAATGTCTGATTATTCTTGCTTCTCGTCCATATTTCTGGCGAGATTTATCATATCCTATAGATGGAATTTTCTTTCGGATATAGAGAGCCACTTTGAGTGATTCTACTATATTTTGTCCGCTTGATATTCCTTTGGATGTTTGTGAGTTATGTATTCTGAAGTAATTCAGAATCTTATACACCTGTATGGCATTTCCTTGCAATACCATTTCGAACCAGAAAAGCCAGTCGCCACAATATCTCATTGTAGTCCATGTAGGGTCTTGAATACGCAGTGCATATTCTCTTCTGAATACAACCCCGCTTGCATTGGGAACTTTATTCGACCAGTATAGAATGAATTCCGCAAATTTTTTACCGTCAAAACTGATGGCTGAAACTTGCTTTTCGTTTTTCTCCCATGTCTGGACAGCTCGGTCGATATTTTTGCCTTTACTGTCAATGTATACACTGCCTACATTACAGATTGAGGTATTTCCTTTATCCATTTCTATATAGCGCATACAAGTCTCTAAGAAGGTAGGTGCACATAAGTCATCTGCTTCTGCAATCCATACCCATTCTCCTTTTGCCAGTGAAATACCCTTCATCCATTGTTTAAAAGGACTTCCACTATTGTGCTCATTGATTATAATTTGTGAAACATGAGGATTATCTTGATATTTTTTCAGAACCTCTGCGCTGTTGTCTGTAGAGGCATCATCCAATAAAATCAATTCATAGTTTGTGTAAGTCTGATTTAAAATAGACGCAATGCGTTGATCCAAGAACTTTGCATAGTTATAGTTCGGTACTATGACACTTACTATAGGAATACTCTTGTTCATTTTTATTGTGTTATAATTATTTGAATACAAAGTTATATGATTTGAATGGTATTTATAAATAATAAAAGAAAAAATATGAGAATACTGCATAAAGAAGAACCTAAAATCCGCAACTATCATCCAATACACGATTAAGGGTAGATTTATGAGT
>UQPQ01000035.1 GCA_900542985.1 uncultured Bacteroides sp. | reverse complement strand
TGTTGCTCAGGAACTTATAAATAAAGTTAAATTATAGTGTTGCGGAATTAAGGTATATAAAAAAATAAATAATGCGCATATTCTTCCTTTTATTCAGCACAATCTTGTGTCTTTCCGGCTTACAGGCACAACAGAGCAGACTACAACAGCAAATCCGCCAACTTATCGAAAGTAAAAAAGCACAGGTCGGAGTGGCTGTTATCATCAACGGACAGGATACTCTGACCGTAAACAACAATGTACAATACCCCATGATGAGTGTATTCAAACTGCATCAGGCATTGGCCGTAATCAACTATATTGAGAAGCAGGGGCTTTCGCTCGACACACCGGTCTATATCCGTAAAGAGCAATTGCATCCCAATACCTACAGTCCCTTGCGCGACAAGTATCCGCAAGGCAATATCAGCCTCCCAATCAGGGAACTGCTGACTTATACACTGCAACAAAGCGACAATAATGCTTGTGATATTCTGTTCGAATATACAGGAGGAACTGAAGCAACCGACCAATATATCCGTTCACTGGGGATTAATGACTTCCGGATTTGTGCAACCGAAGAGGATATGCACCGCGACTTGAACCTTTGTTACCAAAACTGGACTTCTCCTCTTGCTGCGGCTTGTCTGGCCAATAAGCTTATAGAATGCCAGCTTTTTACTTTAACCAATCAGGATTTCATCAAGGAGACCATGCTGACTTGCGAAACGGGGAAAGACCGTATCCCAAAGCCTTTTTCCGGTACATCGATACGCACAGGGCATAAAACAGGAACCGGAGACCGGAATGAAAAGGGAGAAATGATTGGATGCAACGATGTAGGATTCATATTGCTGCCCAATGGCACTTACTACACATTGGCCGTATTTGTCTGCAACTCTTCTGAAACAGACCAGACAAACGCACAAATTATTGCAGACATTTCGGAAACGGTATTCCGGTTCATCCAACCTTAAATCTGTATACACACTTTCTTCTGACTGGGAAATACTCCGTCCGACGTCGTCGGATATAAAAACGACACCGTCGTCTTTACGGCCGACTGCGCCGAATACACAGCCGACACCGCTGATTATTGTACACGACCTGTATCATATTCATTTTCCTATGGCAGGGAACAAGAACAGAACATTATACACAAAAAAAACTGCGCCACTCACGTGGCACAGCTTTCCTAACCTTAAATTTTTACTATGAAAAAAAATCTACATAGTCTTTTTATCAAATGCCTAATGATTTCTTCACTGCTTCTACTTTTTCTGTAGCATCAGCATCAGCTCCGGCATAGCATTTCGGGCACTGCATTTCACCCTTAATTTCCATATAGAACTTAATCTTCGGTTCTGTACCCGACGGACGTACAGAAACTTTTGTACCGTCTTCTGTAAAGAACTGAAGTACATTTGATGTTTCCGGCATCTGCAAGTCGGTTACATTGCCTTCTGCATCAGTAGCCTTCAATGACTTGTAGTCTTTTACCAAAACCACTTTCGAGCCACCCAATTCTTTCGGCGGACAAGCACGGAAGTTATCCATCATGGCCTTGATTTCGTCTGCACCGCTCTTACCAGGTTTTACTACATTGACAGTTACTTCTTTAGAGAATCCGTATTCTACATAGATTTCCATCAAGATATCATACAATGTCTTGCCCTGGTCTTTTGCCCATGCGCAGATTTCTGCCAGCAATGAACAAGCAGAAACAGCGTCTTTATCACGCACGAAGTCTTCTGCCAGGAAGCCGTAGCTTTCTTCTCCACCACCGATGTACTGTTTTACACCTTCGTTCAGACGGATTTCGCGTGCAATCCATTTGAAACCTGTGTAGCAGTCCATCATTTCAATATTATTCTTGTCGGCTACTGCCTTGATCAATTCTGTAGTTACAATGGTCTTCACAACAAATTCGTTGCCTTTCATCTTACCCATTGCAATGCGGTTCTTGATAATGTAATACAAGAAAATCAAGCAAGTCTGGTTACCGTTTACCAATACCCATTCTCCCTTGCTGTCCTTGCAAGCCATACCTACACGGTCTGCATCCGGGTCTGAAGCCATTACGATATCTGCATCCAGCTTTTTAGCCAGGTCGATAGCCATTGACAACGCTTCTGCATTTTCCGGGTTCGGAGAAACTACTGTCGGGAAATCGCCGCTCTTCACCATCTGTTCGGGTACGCAGTGTACATTTTCGAATCCCCACAATTTCAATGACTGCGGAATCAGCATCATACCTGTACCGTGGATCGGAGTGTACACAATCTTCAGATCTTTCTGGCGTTTGATTACTTCCGGATCGATAGAGATAGTATGTACCTGACGCAAGTATTCGTCATCAATTTCCTTACCGATTACCTGAATCAGTTCCTTGTTTCCTTCAAACTTAATTTCAGAAGCCGAAGAAATCTTGTTTACTTCTTCGATGATACCTTTATCGTGTGGAGCCAATACCTGTGCACCATCATCCCAGTATGCTTTGTATCCGTTGTATTCTTTCGGGTTGTGAGAAGCAGTCAGGATAATACCGCTCTGGCATCCCAGGTGACGGATAGCGAACGACATTTCCGGAGTAGGACGCATATCTTCGAACAAATATACTTTAATGCCATTGGCAGAGAAGATATTTGCAGAGATTTCGGCAAACAGACGGCTGTTGTTACGGCAGTCGTGACCTACTACTACAGAAATATCTTTCTTTCCTTCAAAACATTTGTTCAGATAGTTAGACAAGCCCTGAGTGGCAGCACCTACAGTATAGATGTTCATACGGTTTGAACCTACACCCATGATACCACGCAAACCACCAGTACCAAATTCCAAATCTTTATAAAAAGCTTCAATCAAATCTGTTTTGTCCGGATTTTCCAGCATGCGCTTTACCTCAGCCTGTGTTTCGGCATCGTAAGCAGGTGTCAGCCATTTCTGTGCTTTTTCCGCACACTGTTTAATCAATTCTTCATTTTCCATGATTTTATGTTTTAAGTTAATATGTATTCATTTTTTATAGCTGAACAAAAATAAAAGATTCGTTTTACATATCCTAATTATTTGATACAAGAATTCAAGAGTTTTTTCCAAAATCTTTTTGGGTGTACTTCAAGTTCAAATCTTTATTTCAGTTTCTTCAAAGACTACAATTGTTTATATGCATTAATTTGTATAAATTGACAAAATTACCCATCTTTGTAAAAATAAGAAAAAAACAAGCTCATGACACAGCCTACATTATATATACTCGACGATCATCCGGTAGTAGCCGAAGGACTGGCACAGTTGCTTGCAACAGAAAAGAAATATTGCATCACCACCGGGCATCATTATTCGGAACTTTACCAATATATTACTCACACCATCCCCGATCTTCTGATTCTGGACTATGAGCTCCACGACAAAACAGCGTTGGATGTATTGGCCTACCTCAGAAAAAAAGAGATACACATTCCGGTCATTGTATATACCATGCATACGGAGTTTTGGATTATCAAGCTTCTTATAAAAGGAGAAGTATCGGGTATCGTCATCAAAAGCGACAAGACGGAGGAAATGAGCAAAGCAGTCTCCTCGATACTGGAGGAACAAAAGAAGTTCTATTCGTCTTCTGCCCTCAATGTGGTACTTTCCATTTTAGGAGACCATTCTGCGGCCGACTCGGTCAGCTATACCCCCAGCCCGCGTGAAAACGAAATCATCAACATGCTCTCTCGCGGACTGACTTCCGATGAAATTGCACAGGAATTGAATTTGAGTAAAAACACCATCGACACGATGCGTAAAAACATATTATTGAAAAGCGGAGCCATCAATGTTTCCCATCTCATGCGAATGGCTTTTATTAAAGGATGGATTACAGTATGAAAAACATTTTATTACTGATCCTGCTTTTTTGCACAGGTATCACACAGGCAACTTCACAAGACTTTATCAAACAAATTGAGGCTTTCGACGAAGAGGGAGCTTACGACAAAGTAGACTCAGTTTATTCTCTTGCTATCCAACAAGATGACTGGTCGCATCCATCGTTGCAGAGCCTTGAGCTGAAGCTCACTTACGTTATTTGTCTGAACGGCCAAGGAAAATCCGAGCAGTCTTACCCCATCACTGTACAGGCCAGTAAAGAACTGCAACAGTTGAAAAACCAGACCACCAATCGTGAGGAACTTAAAAAAATAAAGAAGCTGGAGTGTAAAATCACTTACGAAATGGCTTACGGATTATGGCAGGGAAATAACAATCAAGAAGCCGTAGAAATAGTAAAAAAGGCCATCGAACAGGCTTCTATCCTCAACATGTCTGATATACTTTCGGAAGCCTACAATCTGGAAGGAGCCATCTACCGGCGTTTATTCATGCTCGACAAGGCCATCAATTCCTATCAGCAATCTCTTAAAATAGCCGAAATCAGAAAAGATTACCGGTTGGCTTCTATCATCATCTCCAATATTTCCATTCTGTACAACGAGATAGAGGAAACCGAAAAAGCAGTGCAGATTTCACGTAAACAATTTGATTACCCTGTTTTAGACAGCCTTTCCATGGAATCACGTATCAACCGGATTGTCTTGCTTTGCAATCACGGCATTCTGCTTACCAATGCTCATCATCTGGAAAATGCACGTGATACCTTCTTGCTGGCAGAACAAAGCATCAACGAACAGACTCCGGGGGGATTGAAATTTTATCTCTATACGCAATGCGGACGTATATTCCGTGATTTGGGATCGCCGAAAGAAGGGCTGCAATATTATCGGAAAGCATTATCCTATCGGGAACAGTCAAGAAATCCCCATTATCAAGCCAACTTCAATTATCTGTACGGCTATGCGCTTCTGCACGACAGCAACTCACCGGAACAAGCTTATACCTACACCACCGAAGCAATCAATTTCTACCGGCAGAATGATTCACTTAACATCATGCTGCCCAAATCGTTGCTACTGCTATCCGAAATAGAGGCCAAGAAAAACAATCCACTCTTGTCGGCCCAACTTGCACACGAAGCTTATGAAAAAGAACTGGACTTGCAGAAAGGGAAATATCACAAACGTCTGGCAAGTTTCGAAGCGGAACTGAAAATGCAGGAGAAAGACCTGGAAATAAGTCAGCTGAATGAAAAGAGGGCCATCGAAAAGGCTACTTATCAGGCCCGTATTTATACCATTATCATTATTCTGGCTATTTTCATACTGATGTCTGCCCTCCTGATTATTCATATGTGCAAGCGCAGAATTGCCTTCCGCCTGAAGCAAACGGAACTCGAATTCAAAATAAGGGAGAAGGAGAGCCAAAGCCGCCTTTTGGCCAGTGAAATGAGTAAAAAAATGACAGAACAATATCTCAAGGGATTGGAAGACAGCAACAACCGTATATCCAAGGAGTTGCACGACGGAATCTGCAATGAACTTCTTTCTATTCACATGCAGATAAACCAATCCGAACAGAAGCAACTGTCAGAACAGCTTACTCAAATACGCGAAAATGTACGTAACCTTTCCCATCAGTTGTCTACACCTCAATTTGAGCACATCAGCTTGTACGATATGCTTTTGCTATATACCGAGAAACTGAATTTATTGGGAAGTCCTCAAATAAGTTCCTATATTTCACCGGAAGTAAAGAGTGTCATTCTTCTTCCCGAAAAGATTCTGGAAGTATACCGCATCATACAGGAAGCTGTTTCCAATACCATCAAGCATGCACATGCACAACACATGTATCTTACCACCAGCCGGCAAGACGGACAAATTGAAATTATTTTCGAAGACGATGGAATAGGCTTTAACGTCACTCAGGTAGAGGAAAATGAACTGGAATCCGGATTAGGACTCCGAAGCATAAAAGAGCGTATCCACCAGCTTCAAGGTACTTTCCAAATAGAATCCCAACCCGGAAAAGGAACGATATTGCATATACAGTTCCCGGTGTAAAACAACGGAAAATAAAATAGTGGCTGAAATCTACGACTTCAGCCACTATAAAAACTTCTATCTATATTTTCTCTAGATAGCGCATCCAATAACTGTTAATAATCTTTTATTGCATCTTATCCCAATAAATCATCTGGTATTTCTACATCCTCTAAAGATTCATTTCCCATTGCATCACCAGCTTGTTTAGAAGCCAACAATTCTTTCTTTATATCTTCAGACGTTTTGGATATTTCCTCGCATGCCATAAAATTAAAACCATCAACATTAGTTAAATCAACTGTAGCATCAATAGGAGTACCTTCTTCTGTAAAAGTCTTTTCATACAAGCTCAGTGTTCTTTTACACTCTTTCAATAACTTAACCTGTTCTTTTACTTTCTTAATATCACCGGCCGATCCTATCAGACCCACAGCGGCACCTATTCCAGCACCAATCCAGGCATTTTTCTTCGATTTTCCCACTTTTTTTCCTATTAAAGCTCCAGCGGCCGCACCTCCTCCAACTTTTGCTAAAATAATAGCTCCTGACTTCAAAGCAGAATTCAAATGCTTTTTAGCAGTATTACGATCTCCTACATTACCGTCTTTATCAATCAGTTGAAATGTATACTTTATTGTTCCATCTTCGTTCTTGACAGGATTTCCTTCCGCATCAGTTTCTATCACTTTTTTTACTGTATAGTAAGGTACATTTTTCAAAAAATCCTCAGCAGAAATACTGTCTTTTGCCTGTTCCCCATTTTCTTCATCTCCAGGAGACAACTGTTTGCTTACATCATCTACTTGCCTTGTTACATCATCAACTTTTTTAGATGCATCTTCTACCTTTGAAACAGCGGACTCTAATTTCTTCCAAAATTGTGCAGATACATTGGTTGTAAACATAGACATCAACACTGTAATCACTGCAATTCTTAAATAACCTCTTTTCATAATTATATAAATTAAAATTCTATCTATTCCAATAGCCTACAAATATTTCAGTAATATTTTCTTACTTAACAAACATCTTCAATCGAAATTGCTTCTCCATAAATGTACCACGAGCCTGTCTCATCAACTCCTCCATCGTCATATACTTTATTTTTATATTCTTTTCTTTATCTGGACGGAATAAAAAACCTTTTGGAAGTTTCTCTCTATCCAGTTCCAATTCTACAATCCCATTCTCATCTGTAACTCCAATCTGCTGAAAAGAAGTTCCATTCTTCTCTAACACCTTTTGAAATTTTTTATCTGTAGAAAACATATTTGAAGAAATAGGAGTATCTCCATGATAAGCCCAAAACTCAACTCCAGGTATATAATCTCCCTCATTCAATGTTTTCCACTCAACTACTCGGAACTTTATCTTCAAAGGCAAACGATTCAACTGTTTCTGCAGATTATCAATCTGACGACGATAATAATCACAAGGATTATAGTTATTTATCTTCGAGAAAAAGTCGATCAAGGCAGATGCATAATTCGAAACTTCTTCTTGAGTAGCTGTTCCCTCCTTTTTTAACTCCAATATTTTCTTATATGTTCTGGCTGCCAAATCATCATATAACATACAGCTGTCACACTGACCAATAGATTCACGAATTGCCATACGCATATTTGGTACTACATCTTCTGCCTTAAATGCACTTTCGTAAGCATCACGTGCTTCTTTATATTTACGGTTATTAAACAATTGAGTTCCCAAATCCATAAACTGACTACATTCGGTCACAAAAATGTTCTTTTCTATAACCAAAGGAAGTACTACATAGCATTTCTTGTCACGAGGGCCCAAATCTGCCACTGATATTGGAAGATGGTTTGTTCCTTCTGCAAAAACATCTACCGCAGTCAATTCCTGTAATTCCGATTCACGCTGCGCTCTTCTCAAATCCAATACATCCAAAGTATCCCATTCTGCGTCGGGCAGTTGTTCTTTTGCTTCATTGATTTTCACATCCTGTGCTACAAAAGCCTTATTTGCCTCTTCTACTCTCTCCTTTGCCCGTCTAATCACATCTAATGGAAATGTGACCGTAATAATTGTAATATTCACATCTTTATCATGCTTTTTTGATGTAATCACGGCTTTCAGGTCTGGATGACAATGTACCTGCAGCCCTTTAATAGAAGAAGTAAACTCTAATGCAGCTTCTGTTTCATTAAAATGTACATTCTGTACAGATTCCTGTGCATCCATACGAATAGGTATCATCACTTCTTCCAAGCGAAAAGCAATCAAAAAATCTGATTTTACTGTTTCCAAAAAATCGGTTTTATAGACACTTCCTCTTTTGCTGACCTCTACTTTGGGTTGAAAGGTTTCATCTGCATCTACTATGATACGATATTCATAATATCCGTCCGGTCTTTCTGGACTAGGATATACCTCATACTTTCTGGCGTTTGTTACCACTACTACCAAGTCATTCCGTTTAGCCAATAACAAATATCCTTTGTCCCCATTCAGATTTTCTATTCGGTCTGCTCCTTCATCACGCACGCAAGAGATATACTGTGCCTGTCCTGCAAGAGGAAATAAAAGACCAATCAAGAACAACACACAAAAAACATACTTCATAACGATTTCAGTTTCAGTCCAACATATATTTGATTATAAATCAAAACCACCTAAAGTAGATATATCATCATTGGGTTTCTGCTTCTTTCCACCTACCCATTCTGGCTGCCAGGTACGTACATGGATAACAGGATTTCCTCCATCTTCAGGAAACTCCCAAAGCAGAAATAAATATCCCTGGTCGCTATACGTACTCGATGTCCATTCCTGTCTCAGACGTACTCCATACATAGATGGATTAATTTTAGAACGTGTAATTCCTGCACAACCACCTTCTTCTCCATTTTCACCGATTTCACTGAATTTCACATTAATCCATTTATTACGCATAAATGCCCTTCTCAGATTACGGATATATTGCTCTTTTGACTGTTTAGAATATTCTACCTTATGGCTTAATCCTCCCATATCACTACTTTTTCGTAAGGTAATCACCTTTCCTGTAATAATAACAGCATCATCACTAAAGATCTGATTGATAAAATCAATATCACGCTGATTATATGCCGTACGGAAACGCTCAATGTATTGCATAATAACCATCTGCTTTTCCTTCTCTACTACACTGCCACAACGTTCCATACTTTCCGACATATGTGCATCCAATGCCAAACGAAAATCAGTAATCTTTCCTTGTGAATTAAACTCAACCACAGCTTCCTGATAGGTACCGGTACCAAAGTCCTCACCTTCTGGAGTAATAATCAAAGGAATATGGCTTACCATCATTGTACCATCCTTAAAAACCCAACAACGCTCTACCACTTCTTCATCATCGCAATAAAAAGGAGTCACTGCCCACAAGCGCAAGAGCGATTTCAAAGAAAAATCATCCATTTCCAGGTGTTTGGTAGTCAGAATACTGCCGGCAGCTTGTGCTCGATTAATTTCTGTAAGCAAAGTTCCCAAATTAAAAGCTGCACGATCCAAAGCTACAGGACGTTCTACCATCTCATCTACAGTCAATGTCACTGTAACAGTTGCTTTTATATATCCTAAAGACAACAGGCATACAAATGCCAGCATGATATACCGTAATTTTGTTTTCATCGTCTGTTCTTTTATTAATTTATAATTCAATTCCAATTGCACCACATCCACTATAGTTCTTTACTCCATCAGGCTTATTAGTCTTAATGTTACGCCGTTCTTTGCCGGGTGTAAGAATTGCTTCAATTTTAGCATCTCTGTTATAGATTATCAGATAACACACATCCGGATTATTCAAAGAAGCATAACGGGCATATTCCTTAATCTGCCCATTCTCCTTCATTTTCTTAATTTCTTCCACTATATCTGCATATTTAGTATAGGATGCCAACTTATTTATGACTACAGGAAGCTCTTCTTTTATTTTTTCTTCTACCACAGGAATATTTTTGTTTGTAATCACTGTGGAATTTTCTACTGGAAGAATATCATTTTTTTTCACATAAATAAAAGACCGAAACATATTGCTACCACGGGGCATTTCCAAAATAGTCCACAATTCTTTTTTATTATTTACAACCAAATTGCTACTTTTCTTCAACTTACGCTGGGTTTCTACCCAAGCATTTACTTCTTCATACAGTTTTTCCTCTGCATAGTTTCTTGCATCTGTTTCAGTAGGTGCAGTAGACTCCGCATAGATATACTGATTATTCTTTTTTATTTTATTTATCTGCTTTTTGATTTCATCTGTATTATCATTTTGCTGCGCAAACAAAGGAAATAATGTAAAAGCAGACAGAACTACTGATGTCAAAAATGTTTTCTTCACGGCTTATTTGATCTTATATCGTTAGTAAAAAATTTCTCTGTAATATTCTGTAAAGGAGTATACACATACACTTCTCCCTTTATTGTCCCAGTTTCCTCCAAAAGAATACTCATTGGTACTTCTAAAGAAAGCATATGATTATATCCCATTTTACTGTTCAATGCAAAAAGAGTAGCAGTCAAAACCGTACCATCATATGTCTTAATTCCCAAATAAGGACTACATCCATCTTGAAAGAAAAATCTCAACACTTGCTGTAAAGAGACTTCAAGTTTGACCTTAGAATACCCATACTTGTCAATAGTCAGCATCATCGGAATATCTTTATTCATACACCCAGTAAGAAGTATGTTGGTAATACTTTGCAGAGGTTTTGCTTTATCTATCAATACAACATATTCCTGACCGTTGTCCTTCTTCTTATTCAAATACAAATCCGAACGAATTTCATCGCTCAAATAGCACCCGTTACTGACTATACAAAACTGTTCTGAGTAAGAAAAACTTCCCTTCTTCCAATTTTCCGGCAATTTATTCGAAAATAAAAGTGACGAAGTTCTCTTTAAATCACGCTCAAAAATGGCTTCAAGTTCTATTGCATTCGCCCCCACTAACACCTGATAATCAGCAGGAACATTCATCTTTATCCTTAAGCTATCTTCCCCCCACTCTACACAATAATATCTACGTTCCACTTCCTTTATTCGGAGCATTTTTTCTGATGTAATTTTTTTCAGAAGTGAAGCATCTCCTTGTAAAAAAGTCACATTTTTCCGACTGGCTGCTTCTGCTTTATCTATTCCCTCTATTTTTACATCTTGCTCCAAAGCGTAACGCTCTATAAAATCCAGCAAAGGACGGGCTTCATAGTGACTAGCCCAACTACTATCAAATAATTTATATCCGATGTGTGAAATATCCCCATAATGATTCGTACGTACACGCAACACCCGACCTTTGAATTGCCAAGTAGAATCATTATCCACATTGATACCCATATCTGATGAAAAATCCATCTTCATGGCTTTTGCCAATGTTTCCAGACAACGTGTTCGGAATAACGGAGCAGCATCCATAGAAGACATGAATGCTACTACCGTCAAAATTATTATGATAGTACGTTTTATCATAATTTTATAGCTGTTGTATTACCGTCGTGTTTCCAATAACCGATTCCACTGATTTGTCCATCTCGGAATTCACCTTCAAAAGTATCTCCCGGATTTGCCACAAAATCTTTAGAAGGTACAATCCGATGACTAACGGTATAAGTAATCGTTCCATAACCATGAGGCTTTCCGTTTTTCAGATCGCCTGTATAACTACCATAAGGCAGGTTTACTGTACCTTTTCTTACCCCACCTTTCGATTCATCTTTTCCTCCCGATTTTCCGGTATCTTCCGGTCTTTTTACTGTAGTGTCTACTGCGGCAGAATCTACTACAACTGTATCTACTGCAGTTGAATCCTTAATAAAATCCGTGTTACTATCTCCTTTTCCACGGTTCAATCCCCAGTAAATACCTCCTCCTACAAGGCCAAGCACTACTACCCCAACTGCTATTATCAAAGGTAATTTTTTATCTCCTGGATTTACTTTTTTCCCTCCTGCTTTTTCTTTCAAAGTCTGATGACAGAGAGGACATTCAAATTCCGCTCCCGAAGCGACCTCTATCTCTTGGTTATAGTTGTCACAATCAATATTTTTACAGATTCCTACTTTCTTTGCCATATCTTTATTTTTTATTGGTTTAAAAATCATCAGTCTGTAAGTCTCTGTTCCTCTTTTTCTAAGAACAAGAGACCTACAGACACAAGGTTCTTCTGTTTAATCTATTTTCAAATCGTCGTCACATAATTTTTCTGCTGCTTTATTAAAGGCTACATATACTGGATTATTTTCGTTCTGTCCCAACAATGGTAACAATACATTATCCAATGTTTCACCCATCTTCAGCATCAGTTTATCCTTCTTTTCGCGGTGTTTGTAGTTGGCTTCCAACTCTTCAGATACAGCTTTTTTCAAAGAAGCCGCATCCACAGCCCTATTCATTTTACACAATTCATTCAATGTATTTACCATATCAGTACCTACAGGAATCCAACGACTTACACGACCCATTTTATTTTTCTCACCGGCAAAACATTTCGTTACTTCTCCAGTTTCCACATCTTCACGATCTACAATAAGACCGTCCAATGTATAAGCAAGCAAAACAATAGGCATCAATCTCTTCTTAGCTTCCTCTGCACTTTCACCAAACAAATTAGGCAATGGTTTCGAGAAGCTTTCTGTATGAACAACCATACGGTTTACATCGCTACGAGTCAATACATCATATTTTTCCTTCAACACTCTTACATTGTCTACATAACGCAAAGGGAATCCACTATGGGCAGTAACCACCACAATCTGATTAGTCTTAAAGTTGACTGATACATCGTCGTCCTTGTCGAACTGAATTGTACCACTTTCCCCAAAATCTTTAATAAAATCATTACGGAAAGTATCGTCGTCCTCGTAAAGAGGAAGAGAAATCTGAATAAGTTTTCTGTGGTTTGCAGCTGTTTCCGGACTACCTTTGCCTTCTTCAGAGCCATTGAAAGGCAAGAAGCTTTGAGCCGCATTATAAAGTTCTTTTACAAAACGTTTACGGTTATCAGGAGTACTGCACACAGTAGAACGTAGTTTATCCAAGATATTGACATCTACCAAACGCTGGTTAGGATTTTTCTTCGAATAATCATCCATTTCCTTATGTGCATTCTCTATACAATTCTTCAAAGTAATTTCCATCAATGTTCCGACATTGATTTTCTTACTCAGTGAACTGAAGCATTCGTTTGAAGTACCGATAGATTCTACAATTCCAGCACGCAAACTATCAGCATATGCTTTCTGGTTCGTCTGATTTTTAAGGAATCCTTGTACCACATCACGAACTAACTTCGGGTCGTATTCTTTTACAACCTCCCCACGCATATTGCTTGATTCCGCATCACTCAGTTTACACTTATCCTCTGCCTGACGCTTCATTAATTCATTAAATTCGCCCAATACACGCATCAAAGGTTCCACACTATTCACTTTGAGCAGCGTAAGCTGATTCATAACCTCCGACATCAGTTTTACAGCATAACCATAGCCATATACACTTGTCATCAAGGTCATCTGCTCGCGCTTGGCATCGGCAAAACGGCCAAATGTTTTGGTAGATGCATTTGTAATGGCATCTTTCAGCCAGCCGATATTATTCCAATCTCTGCGAATATCTTCCAATTCATTGGCAAGATCTTCATTCAGATAGGCTGTACGTTTGGTAATTTTCTGCTTGTAACCTTCAATACGTTCTGCACACTTACCTAGCAAGACAGTCAGATACTTATGGATTTCAAGCATTGACATTGTACCATTCTTCCACTGTGCAAACAGGTTATTTTCAATCCGACGGCAAATTTCTTCAGCAAAACCAGGAATCTGACTTTCATAATCAAAATAGAACTTCTTCACTCCACAGCCGCGATACATGGAATCAAAGAACTTCTCGCAAAGCTGGTTGAACTCTTCATACCATTCTTTCTTCTGGCATTCCGCCTGTACATCCTGTTTGTAACGGTCGATATAAAATTCCCATCCCGATACAATAGGCTTCCAGTTAGTTACATGCTTTTCAATAGAAGGAAGTGGTTTGCTCAGCATCAGATAATCATCTGTCAGCAGATTTGCTTCCAGTTCCGATGCTTTTTCCACATCATGAACAAAACTCTTCCCTACAGAATCTTCTGTACATTCCATATATCCTCGGGCTTCATCCCACAAGCCATAAAGCATCTGCATAGAAGCCTGACGGGCAAAATAATAAGCACCGTATTCCACAACCTCAGTTTCGGGATATTCGATACGCTTCACCCCGAATGTCATAAATTTACGGCTATGCACCGGTTCCTTCGCTTCATTTTCTTCAGGGAGCAAACCATTATTTTCACACATGCTCAGGCGCTCCATATTTCCCTTGCTTCCGATAGAAGAAACAACGATTTTCTGAAACAGGAAGTCACCCACGATATTAGGCAATACTTTATGGATATTTACCTCTCTACCCGATTCATTTACATTAGTATACAGATACGCCATATCGAAAGCGTCTTGATCTTTCAGCAAACGGCGTACATTACCATATTCATCGGTATTCCCTTTTACATCCGTTGGGAAATAGCGACGTACAGACATCGCATTCAACTCCAACAAAGCAGCATATCCGTTAGGTTGATAATAGCGATTGGCATCTTCTCCGCCAGGAATCTGGATAATTTTTTCCGGGACATACAGATAAAGCTGAATTTTAAATTTCGAACGGTCATCACCCGTACGCTGGAATTCATTACGGATTTGAGTCACGGCATCCACTATGGAGCCAGAGCCGGTACCACCTCCCAAGCCGGCACAAATATGAAAAGTTACATCATCAATATCCTCCTTTTCTTTCAAGGCTCTTACACGTGCATGTACTTGACCTACAAAAGTATTTTGAGGAAGTCCACACATGTTATTAGCTATCAACATACGACCAAAACGACGACGCTGACCACCAATACCTTCACTAATGATTGCACCGATTCCTTCTTTCAACATTGATTCATCCTGGCGGTTAATGAAAGCATTTATACCCGGATACTGATCCAGATTAGACAAAACTCCTGCTCCTATTCCATTGATAGATAAACGCTGTGCAGGAGCGAGCTGTACTGAAACACCAAGTGTTTGCCAACTTTCCTCATCATTCAAATCAGCCAGACTTGAATCTACATACAAGTATTCAATATTAGCCTTACCGGCAGGTTCGTTCGAACGAAATTCTTCATAAATACGTTTACGCAAGGCACGCAAAACAGAACCTCCAGTTCCCCCTAAACCTATTACTAAGTGATTTGCCATAATTTATCTTATTATAAAATTAATCATCATAACGTTTTCTTCGGGTAGTTCTTCCTCCTCCATAACTTCCTCTGCTAGTACTACGCCTTCCGCTACTGCGTTGCTGTTCATAATCCATCGACCAAATAACCCCTGCAGTTCCCAATAGTACAAACAATACACTCCAAGCTACCCGACGAAATATAAACCAATTCATGTAAGAGCAAAGTTCATCAGTCATCGCTTCAGCAATATTAGCAGAAGTATGCCCCGAAAAGTCAGCCATATTCACAAAATATCCTACTAAAGGCCATTCTTCAGAAATGTTGTCAAGAATTACCTGACTATCCTGCTGGGTAAACTGAACACTTTCCGGAATATCCTGCACCCATACATCTATAGCTCTTTTTACGTCCTCACTATAAGACTTGATAGTAATCGCTCCACAAAGGAGTACCGACTGAAAAGCCAAGAATAGAAACAGAATTCCTCCCACTATAAAGCTGAGTGGTGTAAACGTACGATGGACAAACCAGGAACGAATCAAAAAATACAACAGAAAAATTCCTAACAACGTGAGCAAAATCCCCCAAAATAAATTTCCGATAGAATGAAATATAATTGTAAACAAAACTCCCATATTCTTTTTCCTTATTTAATTTTTACTTAAAAAATATTTCATAATCAAAATTACTTTCACAAAGGAAAGGAAAATACGATATCATCATTTTGAAAACAAGGATAAATTAAATTCACAAACCTTGTTTCAACAACTTCCTCACTATCAATCCCGAAACACAGACAGTTTCTCATTATTAACAATCAGTAAAGCCCGATCAAGCAACACAATATGTACTCCCCCACGCTTTACTACAATATCATAGTTTGGAAAAACATCTTCCGGCACCACTTTCTTCAAGATGCTGCGAATACGGGAACAAATTTCATGGGGGACATTAGAGCCTTTGGAGGATAACCTTTCTAATGTTTTATTTATTTTCCGGGCATCCATATTCTTTTCTTTAGACACCAACTGATAGATCTGATACAAATCATCCCTATAAAAAGAGAGCTTACTAAAATTCACCCCATCTTTTTTTAAAAGAAGAAAAATATAAATTGTCTTCCATAAGTATTGCATTTTCAACGGAGTATCACTGAATACAGGAAATACAATATTACAATCGTCGTCTATCACTACCGGACTAAACTTCAAAGGATGTATATTTTCTTTTTCTTTACATGAGTTTACTATTTCCTCTATCCTGACCATGACATCCTGATCTTTCAACAGGGTATCATTTTTCAATAAATCCAATAATAATTGTTTAGCCGTATTATGTAATATATGTGCTTTCATATGATTCATCATAGTTAGATAGATACACTGAAAAAAGTATGATAATTCAGAAACAAGATTGTAAAAAAAACTCAACCTTGTTTCTACTTTCAAAAATACCCAATACCTTTATTGCATTTATCCCTATAAATAATGAATTAAAAAAAACCATTTAAGGGAATAAAGTATAGGTCTACGTATCATGACGGCACATAGGACAGCATTATATATCTCATTTTCAACCATATTAGCTCTACAAGGTACAGTTCTATCCTCCAAGAGCCAATAACTAAATAAATATTCAGAGTCAAACAAAGAAACAGAAGATTCTTCTTGGCTATAACTACTATTTACCGCTCCTATATTTCTTATATCGTGTTTAATCCTTTCATCACACCCCCGGACAACAAAAAAAATGTGAGCCTGCACGTAAACACATACAGGCTCACATTTTCATTATAAGCAACTACCAGTTTTACATCCGGCAGAACATCGACACAAAGAACGGCATACTGATATTAATCAGAATACCATGCACAATAGCCACCGGTATTGCGTCTTGTCCCGAGCAACGAGCTATAGCAGCGAGAGAAACATCAGACGAACCGATACCGGCTGCTGAAATAGGTGCCAGCTCACCAAAATATTTGCGAAACAGTGGAGCACCGATAAGAGCAGTCATCTCACGGAAGATATTGGCCAATAAGGCAATGGTTCCCAATTCGGTAGCCAACTGTACCCCTATGGAAGCCGACTTTATTTCCGTAATCAGAATAGACGACAGGGAGTAATAAGCAAAACCACTTCCCACTGCCATACACTCGAACGAAGTCCAACGGCTCAAGATAAAACCTCCGATGGCAGAAAACAGCAGAGTTCCTCCTACTGTAGCCAGCGGAACCAACAATGTCTTTAAATTTAAAGACCGGATATAGTTTTTCAGATTTGCATTGCTACCCAAGTTTATGCCCAATAAAAGCATCAGTACATAAAGTACATAAACTGAAGCCGAGTGTACATCAAAATCGACCATGTAGCATACGCCCAACAGGCATCCTGACAGAAAAAAAGCCAATGTAATCAGACTACTTTTCATGATGAGCTCCTTTCCTGAAAAAAAGATGATACACAGCCAGAGAAGCCAGCATGCTTCCCAAAACACTTAAAGAGGCAATCACTGCCGCCTGACCACAGAAATAGCTGAAGTTTTCTACGATCATTTTATTTAAGCCAATAGACAGCCCAAGCAGAAAAAGCAGCAAACATACTACTCCGTGAATCAAAGAATCTAATTTATGAATTTTATTCTGATGGCGTAACGGATATCCAAGCAATACTCCAAATGCCATAATTGAAATGAAAGTAAACATAAGAAAAAAACAGTTTTAAATTGACACTAAATACCTATAAACACATATTAAAAGTGTCCCTATGGCACATTAGTAAAATTAAATGAGCGGATAGACCAAATAATTTTCATACTTCACTTTCAAATTATAACTATTACCTATTCTGAAAACGGCCGCAAAATTAGAATTTATCCCCGAATTCCACAAATAAACCAGCAAATAAATCTTTTATATAAACGACATGATTATTAATAGGGTGTTTTTATTACTAATTAAAAGAAAAACAAGGCTTCAAATTATTACATAAAAGAGAGAAATGTATATTTATCACTTCATAAACACACCAGAAAACAAGTTATTAAACATATTTTCAAGTATGCACAAAAAGCCAGACTTACGATTTATAACAAAGTACCAGTAAAAGTCTTATATTCGTCTCATTTTTTCACAAGAAGCAACAACACAGATAAAAAAGATAGCTTTATTGCTTTTCCATCAGGCAAACAAGCATAAAAAATCCGCGCTTCAGAAATAAACTTCCCAAGCGCGGATACATGCAAAAAATAAAAAAACAGATGAATACCTCTTATTTCCCAACAAGAAGGAATCTATATTTATGAAACATCAAATTGTACTCATTCGTCCAACATCTTATCCGATCCGAAAAGAAGAATTCTCCATGCTCCTTCTTTATCCTTTATCAGGTAAATACTGTGTTCTGCTTCTTTTCCATCGGCAAGCACATCTTTATAAGTCACTCTGGCATAAGTACCGGTTTTGCTCAATTCTTCTTTTATGATTTCAAAATCGGTTACTTTCTCCTTTTCTTCCTGTTTGGCCAGTTCTCTTTCCATCATTTTTGCAAAGTCTTCCTGAGCTTCTTTCTCCTTTTCCGGCTCAGCATCTTCTTCAAAAATCATTTTGGAAGTATAGGCTCTTACATCTCCGGATATCAAACCTTTCAATGCTTTTTCCACTACACCTGTAGGAGTATTGTCCGATGAACATGCAGCCATCAGCCACAAGCCACCTACCAAAGTTAATATCATTCCTAATTTTTTCATAGCTTTCTTACTTTTTTTAATATACTTGGAAAATACGTCTTTTAAAATTCATTCGGTACAAATTCTACCACAAACTCACCCTGGCGGTTAATCAAGCCTGTATGTTCCTTATCATCGGTACTTTGGAAAGTTCTCATGTTACATGGAGCATATCCCTCCTCAAACGGCACATCTACCGGATACAGTACCATATCTCCCAATGGGGTAACCAGCGCCTCTCCAAAATACACGTCCTCACCTTTCCAGATAAAATCGCTTGTGGCTTCCGTACCGTCACAAGGGAACGGATAACTGAAATTACGCATGTATGGAATATATGCCACTGTCTCAAACTTCGTATTGATTACCTGTGTAGGCTTTCCATATTCTTCCACTATCGCATATCCGTTATGGAACTCTGTCACCAGATCGTACGCTTTCGATACGATATTTCCGGTCTTATCGATAAAGAAACATTTACGTTCTTTGTTTACCACCGGTGCCAGTCCGTCGGAGAACGATCCCGGAAGCTTGGTATACTTCGGAGCAATCACAAAAACTCCGGTAGTATCAATGTATCCCCATTTCTGCGTACCGTTATCATCCTTTACAGCTACCAGTGCCAGTCCGTCACTGAAATCCTTGGCCTCTGTAAACTTAGGAGCAATTACAACCTTACCGTTAGCATCACGATATGCCCAACGTTTTGCCGGATAATTGTACACGGCTGCACGGTTTTCACGCAACGGTGATGCGGATTTCAGATTTTCCAGTCCTGCCTCACAATTCAGGTTCTTGAATATAAAATCTCCGTTGGTATTGATATGCATCACATAGGTTTTTGAGAAAGGTTTGGCCGGAACATCAACTTTCAAAGTAGCCACTCCATCCACAAACTGTGTATACGACAAGACTCTCGGAATTTTTTTCACAACCTGTCCTTTGGTATCCACCAAAGTAATCTCATTCATCTTTGCACAATAAATAAAACGTCCGGATGAGAAGGCAGGCAGACCAACTAAATTCCCATTATGGTAATCGAATACTTTATTTCCCTGCGCATCCATAAAATATCCGCCTTTCGTTCCACCAATATGGACATAAGCCAACCCGTCGGAGAAGGCACCTACCCTAGGAGTATCTCCATCATACGAAACCAGCTTGGTAGCCGATGTTCTGCGCGGCGATACCGATTTCAGGTTATTCTTATGATAGTTACCTTGATGAATCTGCCCGTTCGAAGCCGTATTTGTACTGGTCTTTGCTCCAGCAGCTGCAGTTTCAGAAGCATTTTCTTTCTTTGAAGTATCCTCTCCCAAGGCTTTATCTACTTCATTCAATACTTCCCCAAGTTTTTTAAAGAACTGTGCCGAACCGGTCTGGGGAACCCCAGCCAGCAAAAGTCCTAAAGCAAGTGCATAAATTTTCTTCATAACTGTCTCATTTATGATGTATTGCAAATATACGTGATTGTTAAAAATTGTATATCCCCATAAATAATGTATTTATTCACCCTATTTTTGGTATACCAAAAAAGAAGAGGTAAAAACCTACATCCTGCTACTTGTGGCAGGTTAGGTTCTTACCTCCTTTTTCTTTCAAGAATCACACAAAGACTCTGTTACTTTCCAAAGTCTTATCAGTTCTTTTATTATTTCTTCAGTTCTTTCACCTTGTAGCGGTCTCCGGTAGCTTTTACCAGTTCGCGCAAGAATTCTTCCGGATATCCCGGACGTACCAGCGGAGCTGTATTACCTGTTTCCGGACGCATCAGCTTACCGTCTTTCATCTTCTTCATTGCTCCGTCGTTGTAGCGTACAATCAGGAATTCACCCAATTTCTTCCAACTGTCTACAGCACTCTGTGCAGTCATATGAGTATAGTTGGTCAGGAATTCTTTTGCTTTCTCCGGATCTTCGTTATACAGTTTCATGGCAGCTGTTTCCACTCCGCTCTGTGCCTGTTCGAATGTATTTTCCAGACCGTTCTGTACATTACGCATATCTTCAATCATCAGACTGTAACGTGGACGAATCATATCGGCTACCCAGTTGTAAATCCAGAAAGCAGAATCCCATGAGAAGGTCACACAGTCCCCATTACCTTCCGCATACACATTCGGCACACGGTCTGTATTACAGTATACCGGAGTAAATACAGTCATGTTCGCGTCGTCCAGACCAAACCACAGCACACCACCGATAGCATCCGGCATCGAAGCACGCATCTGTGCCACAAAGGTAAAGGCACTCTGCTGAGTCGAAATAGGACGTTCGTTAAAGTATTCGGTATCATCTACCTTGAAAGTCAGCGGCGACAGACGGTAAGGCATATTAAACGGACCGGCTCCCATGTCTTTGGTAATATCCAATGGAGTACCTTCGTAATGGTCGCGCATAGCCTGCTGGATATCACGTACCGAAATCTTACGGTCCGGTTTCACATACAATGGCATCGGCTCGCTGCTCTCTCCCTGTACATACGACAGATAAGCCTGGCCGGTTGCTTTACTGAACATGTTGTAGTAACTCCATACACGAGCTTCACACGCACGCAGTCCGCTGAAATCCAACGGGCAATATGCATCAGCAAAGCTGAAGTCCTTGTTGGCTCCATTGAAATATCCTTTTTCACGTGCAAATGAAATCACATCCGGAGAGTACAGACAGTTCTCCTTGTCGTTCATATTGAACTTATGGATACGGCTCTGGTTGGCATGCGCTGCAATACAGTCATCAGGGATACGCACTGCTACCCATACTGCACCTTTCATACCCGGACCCTTACCGATCATTTCCATAATCCACACTTCATTCGGGTCGGCAATAGAGAACGATTCACCGCTGCTGTAGTATCCATATTCCTTCACCAGGTCGGTCATCACCTTGATCGCTTCTTTTGCTGTACGCGAACGTTGCAGTGCCACATAAATCAGACTTCCGTAGTCCATCACTCCGGTAGTATCTACCAGTTCCGGACGTCCTCCGAAAGTTGTCTCACCGATAGTCACCTGAAACTCGTTCATGTTTCCAATCACGTTGTAAGTCTGTTTCGCTTCCTTAATCTGTCCCAGATACTTACCCGAATCCCAGTCGTAGATGCTTCTCATGGCACCTGCCGGATGCTGTGCAGCCGGATAATGGCACAGGAAGCCGAACATTCCATACGAGTCGGCAGAATAAGACACTATTACCGAGCCGTCGGCAGAAGCTTTCTTGCCGACAATCAGGTTGGTACATGCCCAACCGTTTACAATACAAGCCGTCAGAAGTACGACAGCTGTCAGAAATCTTTTCATCATATGTTTTTAGTTTGTAAGTTTTTTAGTTTGTAAGTTAGGTGACGAGATTTCAGGTGACAAGGTTTCAGGTAACAAGTTGACGAGGCTTTCCTTGTCAACTTGTCAACTCGTCAACTTGTCAACTCGTTCCCTCAAAATTTAAAAACCTTCCTCGTCTCATTCCCGCAATAATCCGTCACAATCACCTCGGCTTTATGCGGAACTCCCTTCTTTATCTTCTCCTTGTCTATCACCACCAGCATACCTTTTTTCAGGCCAAACAATACAAACTTTCCGTCTATATACACCTTGTAGCTGGCTACACCCGTTTCCGCATCGCCCACTTTCAGGCGTACGTTCCGTGTGGTTCTCCACGTATTCTGCGCCACCGGTGTCACCCTCGGCGCAATGGTATCCACAGCTATGGCAAAGCGTCCCAGGCTGCGCACCTTCGCCTTCACCCATCCGTTCTCATACGTTCCCCCCATCGAGGCACGCCACTTTCCGGCCTTCTGCACAATGTAATACTTCGTAGTATCTGCCACCGGCAAATGTCTCACCCCGATAGACAGCGTACAGAACCCGTGCAGCGGAGTCTTTCCCGCATCCAGCACATAGTCGAACGAGATACCCGTACTGTCGCCTACCACTTCAGTCTGAAGTTCCGCGTTGTCATACAGCATTCCTTTCGGTACCAGCAGTTCCATACCCGCCTCCTGTATCACATTCGTCTTGTTCCAGTACAACATCTTGTTCGCCTTCGGTACATAAGGAGGAATTTCCTGCTTCCGTCCCTTCACCGTAAAACGGTACGTCCGTGTATTTCCGAAATTATCCGTCAGCACATAGCGGAACTGATAATTCCTTTCCTCATCAATGTGCACCACTCCCCGGCTCGCCCCGGCCTGCAGCAGTCTCAAGCGGTTGCCCGGTGCAATATACGAACGCATAATCAGTCTCCGGCTTCTCATCAGCTCTTCGTAATCCGTAAAGCCATTAATCATCCGGTTCTCGTCCGGCAATACCCGGTCCGTCGTGCTCCGGAACACCTCCTTGTCGTCTACATACAGCACCACCGAGTGCACCCCGTAGAAATTCGATGTTCCGTCCATATAGTCCTTGGCACTGATGCCCGTATAAATAGCTCCCCAGGCGGTTACCCCCTGATTCAACGCACCTACTTCCAGCAGTTTCTTCTTCGCGGCTCCATTGATTACCCCTTTTCCCGGCAACGGATAAAAACCGACCAGACTCGCCACCGGAGCCTTCGTATCCTTCAGTCTGTCCTTGAAATAAGGCATCGGATCGATGTACTCCTGCGTCTCCGTATGGCGCAATTCAAAATGCAGATGCGGTCCGGCCGAAGCCCCTTCGTTACCGCTCATGGCAATAATCTCTCCTGCTTTCACCGGAAACATTCCCGGTTCCAGTTCCAGATTACACACAAAAGTCTCGTTCTTGTACTGATAGTCGCGCACATATTTCTGTACCTTCGGCATAAACGAAATCACATGCCCGTACACCGAGGTAAACCCGTTGGGATGCGTGATATAAATAGCTTGTCCATACCCTCCGTGCGAAACAGCCACTCTCGACACATATCCGTCTGCCACACAGTGTATAGGCTTTCCTACCACCCCTTGTGTTTTGAAATCCAGTCCGTTATGAAAATGATTCGGCCTCAGTTCCCCGAAGTTCGCACTCAGCAACAGCTGAAAATCGAACGGAGAATGCAAAGCCATCTGTTCCACCTCCTGTGCCTGCACACAGAGACTCATTCCCAGTGCAAACACCCATCCTAATTTCTTTATCATTTCTCTCTTTTATAAACTGCACACAAAGATAGAATTTTTTCCCCTTCTCCCCTTACACTACCCCTTGTTATTCAGCAGGCCAGCCCATTCTTCTATAAAAATATGAATAAAAATTTGGGAAATATACACAAATATCTCTACCTTTGCAGCGCAAAACAAATAAAGCCCATGCATAGAATATCTACATATCATCTTTTACCCGTTCCGCTATACCGTCCCCTGGTATACGGCCGGTACACTACGCTCATGCACTGGGTATGCGGTTTCCAATAAGCGCCTCCCTTTCTTTTATCCGTGAAAGTCTGGTAGGCCCAACCCGCCCACCGGAAACCTTTCAATCGTCAATTTTCAATTATCAATTGTGAATTGTCAGCTGCCAACTGTCAATTCGCCCCAGTATTCACGTTAAAATCCACAGAAGAATTATGTTTTCTATCGTAGGAACCATGCTTACAGGTGTCACTATCGGATACCTCTTCAGAAATATATCCTTTTTGCAGCACACCGAGAAAAGCATCTCGTGCACCATTCTGCTGCTCCTGTTCATTTTGGGCCTTTCTATCGGCTCCAACGAACAGATTATCGGCAATCTTGCAGCTTTCGGCTGGCAGGCGGCTATCCTTGCCGTGTCTGCCACTTGCGGCAGCATCCTGGCCTCGTGGATGGTACTGAAACTCTTTTTCGCGAAAGGAGGTAAAAAATGAAAGGCAGTCTTCTCGTACTCGTCTTCTTCCTTATCGGCTGCCTGCTTGGCATTGCCGATATGCTCCCTTTGGATAAGTTGCAGGGCAATCTCACCCTCTACATCCTCTATGCCCTGATGCTTCAGGTAGGCATCAGCATCGGATGCAGCAAGAACCTCAAGAGCATTGTCTCGCAGCTCCGTCCCAAGTTCCTGCTCATCCCGCTGGCCACCATCCTCGGCACCCTGCTGTTTTCGGCCCTTGCCAGTCTGCTGCTCTCACGGTGGAGCGTGTTCGACTGCATGGCGGTAGGCAGCGGCTTTGCCTACTATTCCCTGTCGTCCATCCTCATCACCCAGTTCAAGGAAGCCTCCCTCGGTCTCCAGCTGGCTACCGAGTTGGGCACCATCGCCCTGCTCTCCAACATCTTCCGTGAGATGATGGCACTTCTGGGCACTCCCCTTCTGTGCAAATACTTCGGCAAGCTGGCCCCCATTTCCGCCGCCGGAGTCAACTCGATGGACGTGGTACTCCCCATGATTACCCGCTACTCCGGCAGCGACATGCTCCCCGTAGCCATTCTCCACGGCCTGCTCATCGACATGAGTGTACCTTTCTTCGTATCCTTCTTCTGTCAGTTGTAGCCCACTATTACTTTCAGTTATAAGGGATAAATATTTTTGAATAGGTTTATCAGAAAGAATCCTCTACCTTTGCAGCGGAAAAAAAGAAAAACGATTCACAATTCAAATAAAATTATACCATGTTTAAGAAAGGAAACAGAGGAAACACTCTTCACGGAATTCTGCTCATCGCATTATTCTCTTTCGCAGCATTCTACATCGCTGAAATACCGTTTGTAAAAAGTCTGTCATTCAGTCCGCTTATTGTCGGTATCATTCTGGGTATGCTGTACGCCAACAGTCTTCGCAACCACCTGCCCGAAACCTGGGTACCCGGTATCAAGTTCTGCACCAAACAGATTCTTCGCGCCGGTATCGTACTCTACGGTTTCCGTCTTACCCTTACCGAAGTAGCGGCAGTCGGTCTTCCGGCAGTGGTTATCGATACAATCATCGTAGCCAGCACCATATTCTTCGGCATCTGGATGGGCCGTGCTCTCAAAATGGACAAAGATACTTCACTGATGACTGCCACCGGTAGTGCCATCTGTGGTGCGGCAGCCATACTAGGAGCCGAACCGGTAGTGAAATGCGAAGGTCATAAGACTGCCATCGCCGTATCTACCGTTGTGATTTTCGGAACCATCTCCATGTTCCTTTATCCGGTCATGTACCGTGCCGGACTTCTTGATGGTCTGGGCGACATGGGTGTAGCCATCTACACCGGAAGTACACTCCACGAAGTAGCTCACGTAGCCGGTGCCGGAAATGCCATGGATCCTACCGACGCCCTGGGTATTGCCGGAAATGCCACCATCACCAAAATGATCCGTGTCATGATGCTGGCTCCCGTTCTGGTTATCATGGGTCTTGCACTGGCAAAACGCAAAAGCAACGAACCGGGTGCTGCTTCAGGCAAAAGTAAAATCACCATTCCCTGGTTTGCATTCGGCTTCATCGGAATCATCTGCCTCAATACCCTTCTCCAGTCTCTGCTGGGGGTAGACAGCGTAAAAGACATTCCGCTGAACGGTGCCATCGAATACATCGACACCTTCATGCTCACCATGGCAATGACCGCTCTGGGTACCGATACCAGCATCGACAAGTTCAAACAGGCAGGTGCCAAACCCTTCCTGCTGGCAGGCTTCCTCTACATCTGGTTGTTAGGCGGAGGATATCTGCTCACCAAATACCTGGTACCGGCTCTCATGTAAGCAGATAGTAAAGTATACGAAACTCCAATAAAAGAGTCTCCCGATTACAGAATCACGATTCCGCAATCAGGAGACTTTTTCCTATTTTTCCCTCTTCCTGTTTTTTCTTCAGATAGTTCCTCAAGAAATGCATGAAATGGGTGGCAGCCGAATCTTCCTGTCCCTGCGGTTTCACAAAGCAGAAATGCCGCTTCACCTGCAGCCCCTCTACATCCACCACCTTGAAAATACCTTCTTTCAGTTCCTCTTCAATAGCCTGTATAGAGACAATTCCCATCGCATTGCTGTATTTCAAAAACGACTTGATGCTCTCCGTGCTCCCCAGGTACAGCCGCACATTCATGGCAGACAGTTTCAAGTTATGCTCCGCCAGTGCCATCTCAATGGCATCCAGCGTACCCGAGCCTCTTTCTCTCAGCACCAGCGGCACCCGGCAGAACTCCTCCATCGAAAGCTCATCATGCACCGCCAGCGACGACTCCGCGGAAACCACAGGCACCAGTTCGTCGCAAAGGAAAGGTTCATACTTCAGGTCGGGCAGACGAAACACTCCTTCCACCATCCCTAAGTCGATGGTATGCTCCTGCAAAGCCCGTTCAATGTTCCTCGAGTTACTGTCCATCAGCGTCAGATCCATTTTCGGGAACTTCTCCGTAAACCGTGCCAGCACCGGCGGCAGCACATACTGGGCAATGGTCGTACTGGCTCCCAGACGCAACTGTCCCGCATATTCCTGCTGCAACAGATGCATGTCATACTCCAGTTTCCTGTATTCCGCCAGAATCCGCTCGCAATGCTCCAGCAGCAACTCTCCCGCTCCGGTCAGCGAAATCTTGTTCCCCTGCCGGTCGAACAGACGTACTCCATACAGGCTTTCCAGTTCACGGATATGCTTGGTAATAGCCGGCTGGCTCACAAACAGCTCCTGCGAAGCCTTCGTAAAACTCAGATTCTTGGCTACACTATAAAATACTTTTAATCGAAAATCAGACATAGGGGGATAAGTTTTTTAAGTTTGTAAGTTTTTAAGTTTGTAAGTTTGTTGGTGTAAGTTTTTGAGTTTGTTGGTGTTCTCAAACTCATATTAAGTTTGTGAGTTCTTAAGTTTTTGAGTTTGTTGGTGTTCTCATACGCAAACTCATAAACTCAAGAACTAAAAAACTCATCTTAAGTTTGTTGATGTTCTCATACGCAAACTCATCAACTCAAGAACTCAAAAACTCATATTATACTCAAACTTACAAACTTAAAAACTCAAAAACTAATAATCAATTTCCTCTATACGTAGAATACCCATACGGCGATAAGGTGATAGGCACATGATAATGATTATCATCCTTTATTTCAAAAACCACATCGATAAACGGATAAAAGCTATCTTGCTTCTTCTCCTTAAAATAAGGTCCTACATGATAAGTCAACTTATAGATTCCTTTATTATCTGTTCCCTCCGGAAGAAAATCCTTTATCCTTCCGTTTTCATCCGTTTTCTTCTCATCTACCAATACCCAGCCTTTATCAGCATTCAGTTTATACAGACCTATTTTTACTCCCGCAGCCGGATATCCCGAATTAATATCCAGAATATGGCTGGAAAGCTGATAAGACTGATCTTGCGCAAAAGCGAACAGAGAAAAACACCACACAAACGATAATAGTACAAAAAGTCTAGTTTTCATAATCAGCTAGTATTAAAAGTTTATCACTCAATTTACTTGTGCTCAAAAATAAACAATTTTGTAACTATTACAAATTATTTCTTAGTTTTTAAGTTTGTGAGTTTGTAAGTTTTTTAGTTTGTTGATGTTCGCAAACTCATATTAAGTTTGTGAGTTTTTTAGTTTGCAAGTTTGTTGATGTCCTCATACGCAAACTCATAAACTCAAGAACTAAAAAACTCATATCATACTCAAACTCAAAAACTTACAAACTCAAAAACTCATAACAATTCCTCCCCTCTAATCCCCAGCGCCTGAAGCACTGCGAAGCCCAGCATTTCGAATCGGCAGGCACAGTCCTTCCGGGGCGGATTCATACCCAGCACGGTAATCTCCTTGCCCTTCATATCAGCCATTTTTTTGTATACCTTCTCCACATATTCCTCTTCATCAGGTACCACAATCAGGCGGACAGCCTCTTTCGATTCATTCAGCAGCTGCAGCGATTCCAGGAACAATTCCTCATGAGTAGCCATTTCCGAAGGCTGATAGGCATAAAGCGCAACCTCACCCAACTCTCCCTTGAAGGCCACATTATTCAGCTCCTTGTCCAGGTCCGAAGGTGTACATCCGTCCATCTCTCCCATCCCCGATTCATAAATAAAAATCGACTGAATCTCATTATCTCCGGTCTGTACCCCCGCATCCAGCGCCATGCACTCCAGCAAGACAGCCAGATCGGCACGCGGCAACTCACGGCCTACTATCGGCGAAAAATGCCGGCGCATATCGTTCACTACTCTGTTCAAATAGCAAGCGTCAATCAACATGACGGTAGGAGCAAATTTTATCTTCTTTTCCATACGTTTTTAATATCAAAATCATTTGAGGGGATAAAGATAATACTTTGCAAGCTGCTACATCAAATTTTACAATAAAAAAGCGCACCTCTGTCTAAGAGTTGCCCTCATCCCGATCGCCAAAAAGTCTTTTTTGCTCTATTTTTCGCAAATAATGTGAACGAAAGTGAATTGTCAATGAGTAAAATATTAATTTTTATACTTGTATTAAGGAAAAAGCGTATATTTGTGGCGGAAATATACTCGTGTGTTCGGCTGTGAGAGCGCACCTCTTAGACAGAAGTACCCCCGGAGTTATATTCCATTTTCGATACAAACAATTGATTCATAGCACTATACCAGCGCTATGAAGGAAGAGAGAATATATACTTCTTTTTTTTAACAACCCTAAAATTAGTAAATTAAATATACAAAAAATACATTTTGCAAGTCATTCTGTGTTCAAGTTCACACTCCCAATCTTGTCAAAAGAATGAAATACTTGCGAAACATCAATTCCAATAGCCATGCAATTCATCTCCTCCACCCTTGTGGAATTTGAACAACCGGACCTCATTCCCGTAGAATCCGGAAAGCTTCTTGCGCAAATGCGGAAAATGCAAGCTTTCTATTACGAGCTGTACGACTCGTACCTGCGCGGAGAAAAATATATCGTCCGTTACATGTTCTATACCCTCTCTGCAGTGAAACGGGTCACCCGTGCAC
>UQPQ01000034.1 GCA_900542985.1 uncultured Bacteroides sp. | reverse complement strand
AGAGCAACGCCCTTCTAAGGCGTGGGTCCTGCGTTCGAATCGCAGCGGAATCACTGAAAAAAGAGACAATTCTTTCTGTTTGGGAATGGGTGGTCTCTTTTTTCTTTTTATGTGTATTATTAAATTTAATATCTTTATCACTTCACAGTAGATTATTTCAGTTTTTATATAAATAAATCTAGAGATGGTTACATATATAACAAAAGGGAATATCTTCAAACTTGCCGGAGTACATGCTTATGCGCACGGGTGCAATTGTGCTGGAGCTATGGGGAGAGGTATTGCTGTACAGTTTAAAGAGCGTTATCCGGAAATGTACCGGGAGTATTTACGCAGGTGTAAAGTCGGGGAATTTTGTCCCGGAGACGTTTACTTGTATAAGAATGGGAAAGAGGCTGTCTTTAATTTGGGTACAGAAAAGCATTGGAGGCTTGGGGCGGAACTTTCTTTTGTGGAACAATCGTTGACGGGTATGGTAGAGTTGGCGAAAGCACATCATATCGATCGGATAGCATTACCCCGTATCGCAGCCGGTTTAGGAAAATTGGACTGGGAAGAAGTAAAAACAGTTATCAATCGGGTAGCGGGAGATGAGGCTGAGGTTGAGCTACTTGTTGTAGAGGAATATGAGCCTTAAGAGAATGCTATTTTAGAACTTCTGTTTGCGTATGTAAAGGGAATCGTTTACATTTGTTTACTCTAAATATTAGATAACTATGAATACATTTGAACACATTCTTTGTCAATTTCCGGAAATCGGTACCGTGAAAGAAGTTGCTCCTTTGACTTCCGGTATTATTAATCAGACTTATTTGGTAAAAACAGCCGAACCGGCTTCACCCGATTATATTTTGCAACGTATCAATCATCAGGTCTTTACTGATGTTCCTCTTTTGCAGCATAACATAGAACTGGTAACCCAGCATATCCGTCGTAAGCTTGAAGAACGTGGTGAAAAGGATATAGACCGGAAGGTATTACGCTTTGTTCCGTCTGCTGCAGGAGCGACTTACTTTTTCGATGGAGAAAGTTATTGGAGAGTTTCTGTATTTATTCCGGATTCGGTTACTCAAGATGCGGTTACACCGGAATCTTCTTATCTGGTAGGATTGAAATTTGGTGAGTTTGAGGCAATGCTTGCCGATTTGCCGGAAACTCTGGGAGAAACTATTCCCGATTTTCATAACATGGAGTTTCGTCTGCGCCAGTTGAATGATGCAGTAGCAGCTGATGCTGCAGGACGTCTGCACGAGGTAAAAAGTCTGGTAGATGATATACTTCGTGATGCCGAAGAAATGTGCTGTGCGGAGCGTTTGTATAGGGAGGGAAAATTACCTAAACGTGTTTGTCATTGTGACACCAAAGTAAGCAACATGCTTTTCGATAAAGAAGGAAATGTGCTTTGTGTTATTGATTTGGATACCACAATGCCCAGCTTTGTCTTTTCCGATTTTGGTGATTTCCTTCGTTCGGCAGCCAATACCACCCGTGAAGACGATCCTGATATAGAAAAAGTATCTTTCAATCAAACTATTTTTGAGGCTTTTGCAAAAGGATACATCGAATCGGCCAAAGCTTTTCTTACTCCCTGCGAAACAGAATTGCTGCCTTATGCAGTAGCATTGTTCCCCTACATGCAGGCAGTACGCTTTCTTACAGACTATATAAATGGAGATACCTATTATCGTACTGATTATCCGGCGCACAACTTGGACCGTACCCGCAATCAGTACAAACTGTATTGTGAAGTACAGAAGGCTATGCCGGCCATGAAGCAGTATATCGCTTCGCTTCTATAAAGATTTTGTATGTTGTCTACAGCCCTGTTCTGGCGGTATAGATAAGCTTAAAAAACGCGACTTGTATCGTGAGCTCACGTTACTTGTATCGTTGGCTTCTGTGACTAATCACGTAAGCTTACGATACAAGTAACGTTTTTTTAGTCATTAGACCGATTGAGAGGAGTCGTATCCATCTTCCGAAGAATGCGTGGAAACTGCATGGCAAATATGGCAGTACAGCAGATGGCAGCTACTGCATCAGAGATTCCTTCTGCAGCAAAGACTCCGGTCATACCCATAAAACGTGGAAGCAGTAATGCCAGGGGAACCAGCAGAAATGCTTTGCGGAGCAAGGCGATAAATACGGATACTTTAGCCTGTCCCAGTGCGACGAACATATTCTGACAAGCTCGTTGAAGTCCGAATATGGTCATACCTGTCAGGAAAATAGGCATGAGTTGGGATACGGTTTGGATGAGTCTTTCATCGTTGGTAAAGGCTGAGGCAATGGTTGATGGAAAAATAATCATGCACACAACTGATACGCAGTTGAAAGTAAACATTACCGTAACGGCTACTTTGAAACAGGATTTTACGCGTTCGCGATTATGATGCCCGTAGTTGTAACTGGCTACAGGAACAAAGCCTTGTGCAAAACCGGTCAGTGGTACACTGACAAACAGCATCGCACTCTGCATAATGGCTAGTGCACTGATGTAAATGTCACCGTATGTCTTTAAGGTTCCGTTCAGGACAAAGCCAACCAAGCTTTCTGTGCTGGCCATAATAAAAGGGGATACACCTAGAGCTAAGATGGAGAGAATTACATTCCAGTTCAGTTTCATGTATTTTCGTTCCAGTCGGAGAGAGGCACGCGAAGAGGTGAGAAAAGAAAGTACCCATATTGCACTACAAGCTTGAGAGAGTATCGTAGCCAAAGCAGCTCCCTTTACCCCCATCTGAAAGGTGAAAATAAAAAGTGGATCGAGAATGATGTTGAGTAAGGCTCCGATGAGAACCGAGTACATGGCAATAGTCGGACGTCCCTGGGTATTGATAAAGGGATTTAGTCCTACAGATACTTCCACAAACAGAGTACCCAAAAGATAAATGGACAAGTAATCCATTGCATAACCGATTGTATGGTCGGAGGCACCTGTAAAGCGTAGAATCGGTTCCATGAACAGATAAGTCAATCCGGAAGTGAGAACCGTAAAAATAAGCAGTAGTACAAATCCATTACCCAAAATTCTTCCGGCACGCACACGATCGCCTTGCCCCAAAGCAATAGCGGCCAGTGGAGAACCACCAGCCCCTACAATAGCCGAAAATGAGGAAATAAGAATTATAATGGCTCCAGTTACTCCAATGCCGGCTAAAGCATCAGTTCCTATGTGGGGAATATGCCCGATATAAATCCGGTCTACAATGTTGTATAATAAGTTCACTAACTGAGCAGCTACAGCCGGAAGTGCCATCTTGAAGACAAGAGGTAGTATACGGTCTGTACCTAAACGTTCCTCGTATCGGTTGTTCATGTGATTACAGTTTACTTTATGTTTTCCTTATCTGTCTCATCTGATGGGACAGGAGATGGAGTAGCAGAGGGCGAGGAAGCAGTTTTTGGGTTTTGTACCTTTCGCTTTTTACTTCGCCGTGTTTTTTCCCAGGCTGCTTTGCGGGCTTCGTATAGCTCGCGTTGCCTTTCCAGATAATTGTCGGCCATATTATATTTTTTTATTTATAGTCTGGTAGTTTTATTAAGAAGATAATAGTCAAGAATGGTCATGGCTGCCATTGCTTCAACAATAGGAACGGCACGTGGAAGTACGCAGGGATCGTGTCTGCCTCTGGCTTTCAGTATCGTTTCATTTCCCAGACGGTCTACGGTAGGCTGTTCTATAAGAACCGTAGCCACAGGTTTGAAGGCTACTCGGAAGTAAATATCTTCACCGTTACTGATACCACCTTGTATTCCTCCTGAGCGGTTGGTACGCAAGGCAATCTTTCCATTCTCATTATAGAAAATATCATTTTGCTCACTTCCTTTTTGTTCCATGCTGCCGAATCCTTGTCCGTATTCAAATCCTTTTACGGCATTAATACTAAGCATGGCATTACCCAAAGCTGCATGCAGTTTTCCGAATACAGGCTGACCCAATCCTATGGGGCATCCTTTGATTACACAACTGATGACACCTCCGATAGTATTTCCTTCTCCTTTTATTTTGTAGATATAGTCAGCCATTTTTGCTGCCAGTTCCTGATCCGGACAGCGTACTGAATTTTCTTCTATTCGGGTAAGGTCGTACTGTGTGTAGTCTTTTTCTAAAATGTAAGGGCCCACTTGAGAGGTGAAAGCGGTTATCTGGATACCCAGTTGGCGCAAGGCCAATTTGGCTAATGCACCGGCTACCACTCGTGCAATAGTTTCACGGGCAGATGAACGACCTCCACCACGGTGGTCGCGTATGCCATATTTTTCTGTATAAGTATAATCTGCATGCGAGGGACGATATACATCCTTCATATTGTCGTAATCGTTGGAGTGTTGGTTGGTATTCCATACAGCAAAGCCGATGGGGCATCCAGTCGATACACCTTCATAGATACCAGAAAGGAATTCTACTTCGTCAGCCTCTTTGCGAGCCGTTGTAATAGCTGATTGTCCTGGTCGGCGTCGGTTTAATTCTTGTTGGATAAAATCCATGTCAATTACAATCCCGGCTGGGAATCCATCAATTACTCCTCCTATAGCTTTCCCATGCGACTCTCCAAAGCTTGTGAGCCGAAATAGGTTTCCAAATGTATTATTGTACATGTTTTTGTTTTCTCTTGTTCGATAAATGTCATTTAAAATTTGCTTCCGGCTCCACCGCCTCCAAAGTCTCCTCCTCCAAAATTACCGCCACTGAAACCGCCACCACGACTGCCACCTCCAAATCCACCGCCAAAGAATGGACCGCCAAGGAAAGGACCACCGCTTCCGCCATGGTGATGGAAATCGTCGTCTCTTTTACGCTGCTGTCGTCGTTGAGTATATCCGCAATTGCTGCAGCGGTATACTGTTTCTTCCGTGCGTATTCCGTTTATTCGCTCAATGGTACGGCTGGAAAGCGGGCGAAGTGTGTGCTTGTGGCAATTCGGGCATTTGCTGCGCTGTCTTACCATATACCATAAGGCCAGTGGAACAACTACGAAGCAGCAAATCAAGATACCTATCAGCAACAAGCCGCTTTCTCCTTCTGATGTTTGTAATGTCAGAGGAGTACCCGTTCCGTCTAGCTGCTTGCGTATAGCTTGTACACCAGCCAGCATACCTTGATCCCAATTGTCTTCGGAAAAGTATTTATTCATGTACCTTTCCTGAATACGTTTGCAGAGTGCGTCGGGCAAGTCGCCTTCAAGTCCGTATCCTGTAGCAAACTGAATGCATCTTTCTCCTGTGACCAGCAGAATTACCAGACCGTTGTCTTTCCCTTTCTGGCCTACGCCGTTTTCTCTTCCTAACCGGTATGCAAAGTCAAAGCAATCGCCTCCTTCTATTTGATTGACTGCTACAACCAAGGTCTGTATTCCGGTTTGTTGCTCCAAACGGTAAAGGGTAGTGTCGATAGTCATTACAGTAGCATCCGATAGAATACCATCCGGATTGCTGACATATCGCATGCGGTTTTCAAGATGAACCATGGGGACATCCTCCACCCGATATTCCTTTGCTGTTGCGTACAGACAACTGAGTTGAAGTAGCAGGAGGTATAAGAAGGTTTTCAGTTTCATAAAATCAGAATTTTACTTCCGGCGCTTTTTCGCTGCCTTCTTCAGCTTCAAAGTATGGATGTTTTTCGAATCCGAACATACCGGCTACGATATTGCGTGGAAACTTACGGATTGCCGTATTATATCCACGTGCAGTCTCGTTAAATTTACGACGTTCTACACTGATTCTGTTTTCAGTACCTTCCAACTGTGCTTGTAGTTCTTTAAAGTTTTCGTTGGCTTTCAGTTCAGGGTAGTTTTCTGTTACAGCCAGCAAACGGCTTAGAGCGCTGCCTACTTCACCTTGTGCACGCTGGTAGGCTTGCATCTTTTCCGGAGTCAAATCGTCTATGCTTACAGCAGTCTGTGTAGCTTTGGCGCGAGCCGATACTACTGCATCAAATGTCTCTTTTTCGTGTGCTGCATATCCTTTGACTGTATTTACAAGATTTGGAATAAGGTCTGAACGACGTTGGTATTGGTTTTCTACGTTGCTCCATGCTGTACTGACAGCTTCTTCTTGAGCTACCATCGAGTTGTAAGTAGAAGTGAAGTATATTGCAATGACAGCAATAACTGCAATAACGATAATCCAAGTTTTTTTCATGCTTTTGTTTTGTTTTTGATTTGTTTATTTACAAACATAACAAAAAATGCTGGAATAATCGAGGAGGGAATTTAAATTTTCGAATAAAGTTACGGTCTAAAACGTCTTTTAACCTATGTAATGAGTTGAAGGAATATACTATAAAAAAAGTTCAGCCAACATCTTAAAGATATTGGCTGAACTTTTATATAAGTTTCTATTTCCTGATTTAGAAGAACAAATAGCGTTTGTCTACGATTTCGTTCTTTTCTCTCAGTTCATAAATGCATTGCTGAGGAGCATAACGAGAAATCATATTGACTAATGTTGCTTGTTCTGTCTTGCTGTCCAATGTTTCAGCATTCTTATTCTTGTTGTAAACTTGAATCATATAAACGCCTGCATTACCTTTAATTGGAGCAGAAGTTGCGTTTACAGCAGTTTTAGAAGCCACAGCACTAATAACAGGTTCGCTTGCTCTTGTGACAGAGATATATGCTGGAGCTGAGAATGTAACGTGTTTTACAGAGTCGCTTACAGCATCTTTCATTCCTTTAACCTGTGCTAAAGTATTGAAGCCTTTCATTTCAGCCATGATCTTTTCTGCTTTCTTGTCGCGGATAATTTCGCTTCTCAACATGTCAGAAACCTGATTGATGTTGGTGTATCCGGCAGGGTTGATAGTTTCCAATGCTACTACCATCAAATGGTCATTTTCACCGCATTCATACAAAGGTGATACTTCACCTTCTTTTGCATCAAATACCCATTTCAAAGCTTCGCGAGTTGATTTTACACCACCTACATAGTGTTCGTCGCTTCTGAAGTTCATACGTGGAAGTACAGTATATCCGTTTTCTTCTGCGTTTTTCTCCAAAGCTTCGATTGTAGTGCTTTGTGCAACAAACTGGCTGAACTTGTTGTAAGTGTCGTTGTAAGTTTCTTTGCTGAATTCTACCGGACATTTTACAATAGCCACTTTGTATTTATCCTGCATTTGTTTTTTGTTCATTACCTGCAGAATGATATTAGACTGTCCAATCTTCAAGTTAGAAATTTCAGAAACAGGCTGTTCAATCAAAGCGTTGATCAGAGTTGCATTGTCTGCATCCACTGTTGTACCTTCCCAACCTCTTGCGTTAATCCAAGTAGCTTCTCCTGTCTGTGCATATTTCTTTGCAACTTCTGCGAAATCTGCTCCAGCTTTCAGTGCATTATAGATACTGTCTGCCAATTCAGTTGTTTTTTCATCTGTATCAGCATATACCTGGATCTGACGGAACTGGATAGAATCCGGTGCACTTACTTTAGCTACAATTTTGAATGCATTGTATGAATCGTCTGTCTGATTATAGTAAGGTCCATATACTTCATTCACAGAAGTAGAATCCAAACGGCTTGCTACATCATTAGGAAGTGCAGATTTGCTGACAGGGATATCTGAATATGCAATAGTAGAACCTGTTGAACGTACGAAAGATACATAATCTTTTGTAGTGCTGATAAGCTGGTTTGTATATTCAGTAACTTCTTCTTGTACTGCTTTGCGGTCAGCATCTGAAGGAACAACGCGTACATCTACATATTTAATATTACGTGTTTCTACTGGTTGTTTGAAAGATTCTTTTTTAGAATCGTACAGTTTCTTGATTTCCTCTTTTGAAACAGTAATAGTAGAATCACTGATAGAAGAGTAAGGAACTGCAGCCAAAAGCATATCAGTCTGTTCTGTGCGTGCATTGAATGCATCTTCTGCAGCAACCGGATTAGAGATCAGAGATTTTCCGATCAAGTTCTGATATTTTTCTGCCAACAGAGTTTCTGAAAGGGTTTTTTCAATGAAATTCCAGAAATTACCCATCTTCTGATAATATTCCACATATTGAGCAGGCATTTTGTTTGCATCCAGATTTGCATAATCTACGAGGAATTTTTTCAGCATATCCTTATCAAATGCACCTGTCTGAGGATTGCGGAACGGAGTCTGCATCAACAGAGGATGAGAACCTGCATTGATAACGGCCTGCAATTCTGCTTTAGTAACCTGCAAACCTAACTTTTTAGCTTCGTTTGCTATTACTTCGTTGGTTACGTATGTATTCCATACTTGGTCTTTTATGTTTGTCAACTGGTCTTCGTTCAGAGAGTTTAAACCGTTTGTCAGTTTAATTACCTCACTTAATTCGTCTACCATTTGTTGATACTCCTGTGCGGAAAGTGTTTTTCCATTAACTTCCCCTACGTCTTGTTTTCCTTGATGTGGTTGGAGTATTTTCCAAGCATCACCTGCGATAAATGCAAACAAGGCAAGACCAATTACAATGACCAATAAAGGTCCTTTGCTTCTAATTGTTTGTAAAGTTGCCATTTAAAGTTATTTTTTATTATTATGTTTTCTTCATTTAGGGCACGAAGATACAAAAAATGCAAATTAATATCTATTTTATGGTAAAAAAAACAGCTATTTATTTACTTTCAGTTTGACTAATTCAATTTTAGTGCTTGTCACTTTAATTATTTTAAACTGAAATGGCTGGATATTTATGATTTCATGCACCTTTGGTATGCTTTGATATTCGTGTAAGATAAATCCTCCGATAGTTTGGTAATCATCGCTTTCTGGTAAACCTAAATCAAAAAGTTCATTGGCTTTTTCTATTTCCAATCTTCCGGATAAAATATATTCATTTTCTCCGACAGCTTTAGCAACAGTAGAATTGGTATCATGTTCATCCTCGATATCGCCTAATAGTTCTTCTACCAAATCTTCCATGGCGATAATACCTGACGTGCCTCCAAACTCATCCACAACTACTGCCAAAGAGCGTTTTTGTTGCATTAGTAGTTGCATGAGCTTATGGGCTCCCATAGTTTCAGGAATGATAGGGATAGTGCGTATACCTTTTTGCCAGTTAGTAGTTGGGTTAAACATTTCAGATGAATGAATATAACCTATTATGTTGTCGATATTTCCTTGGTAAACAATAATTTTACTGAGCCCACTTTTTATAAACTCCTCTTTCAACTCTTCTATTGGAGTAGAAATGGGTACTGCGATAATTTCTGTACGAGGAATCATGCAGTCGCGTGCCTTAATGTTGGAGAAATCAAGAGCATTCTGAAATATTTTTATTTCAGTTTCAATTTGGTCATGGCTTTCTGCTTCTCCTATACTACTTTGTATAAAGTAATCTAAATCTATTTTTGTGAAAGCTTTATCTGTAGCTTCCTTGTTGATTCGGGTGCCAAATAAACGTAGCACGCATGCTGAAATAAAGGAAGAAAAACGGCTGATAGGGTAGAGTATTACGTAGCATATAAATGTAGGAATAGCAAAGAAGCGTAATGTTGCATTAGGGTTTATCTTAAACAGGGTTTTAGGCATAAACTCACCTGTGACCAGAATAATTAAAGTAGACAGAATGGTTTCTATTGCCACTAATGCCGCTTCATTACTGATTAAATCTATTAAAATGTAGTGTTCAATCAATTCTGCCATCCATATACCGTATATTACCAATGCGATGTTGTTTCCTACCAACATTGTCGATATAAAGTTGTTTGGATTATGGTAGAAGGTGGATAATATGCGTGTAGAGATATTATTACTACGTTCCATTTCAAAACGTAGCTTATTGGATGAAACAAAGGCGATTTCCATTCCTGAAAAGAATGCGGAAAACGCCATAGAGATAAGTATCTGTATAATAAGTCCCATTGTGTGGTACTGAATATGCTATTTGTTGGTTGTTGTATCTGAGGGTGCGGTATCTTCTACCAAGAAAATACCTGTATTATTGAATATCTGATATTCTGTCATTTGTTGGTTCGATTCAAAGCCGTATCCAGTTAGTACCCGGTCTACTTGTTCGATTCGAATAAATTTATCTGAATAGATTTTTTCTTTTTCTTGATCCCAAAACATGAGTTCGGTATCAAATTTATCTCCCTTTTGACTTCTGATATGTACATTGCTGCGTAATTCCCAAAGCTTTTTCTGCTCATAATAATAAGCTGTATCAGCTTCGATACTGGCATCAATATTAAAAAGAGTATCAAATTTTTCCATATATACTCCTTTCTCGAATGCCCAATAGGGAGGATTTTTTTGGCTATAAATTAACCATTCATCTGTAATGATTTTGTAGCGAATCATACCGGAGTCGGATATGTAAGTGGTAACCCCTGTAGTTCGCATGTCAGGCAGGGAGTCTTTTTCATTGACTGCTTCTGCTATGTTCTTTTTATTATTGTTACATGCTGGCAATAAAAGAAACATAACAGTTGCCCATGTGGCAACTGTTATGTTTAAAATAATTGATAGCTTTTTATTTTTCAGTCTAGCCGACATAAATTATCTGATTGTTGTTGTTTCACCAATCCATCCGCCAATAGTTACTGAACTACCTTTTTTCAATCCCAAGAAGAAGAGGTCTTCATCTTTCGGAGTGTATGCAGAATATGTATTGATCAGTTTTTGAGCTTCTTCAGCTACGCTAGGATCTACATTCTTAGCACGTTGCAATTTGTCGATTGCAGCAAAATATACACATTTATTCAATGCAGCTTCATCGCTCCAGTTAGGACTTGCAGCATACATCTGAGCAATCAAGATATATGCTTTACCACTGTTAGGGTTGAATGAAAGAGCTTTGTTGGCATATTGTCTTGCTTTTCCGTACATTTTTTTACTCATCAGCACAACAGCTGCGTTATAGCTGTTTTCTGCTTTTGCCATAACATCCTGTTCCAATTCAATTGCTTGATCGAAATAGCTGATACTCTTATCCAAATCACCTTTCTTGTAATACATATATCCACATCCGGCAGCAGTAGCAGCAGTTGGTTCAATTGCGTGTGCAGCTTCTGATGCTTCAAAATATGCTTCTTCGTTTGTACATTTCAGCATCTGCATTACAGAGATAACCTGTTTCAGGTAATCCAGGTTAGATTTGTTCTGTGCAACTTTCGGACCATAGATAGCCTGCAGGTTTTCGCAACTTGCAGCTCCACTATTGATGAAGTATGCATCTACATTGTCTTTTGTTGTTTTTAATAATTTCTTTGTGCTCTGTTTGGTTGCTGCTTTCAAAGCTTCTTCAGCATAACCAGACGCTGTCAGATAGTCTTGAATGAACTGTTCTTTGTGGGCATCATCAGTCTTCAGTTTGCGAGAAGAAATATCCATCAAATCCTGGAACATGAAGTAATCTGAGTTTTCTTTTTCCAAGTCGATAGCTTCTTTGACCATCTTGTATGCAGTTTCTACATCAAGATTGCTACCTGAGAATACGATATAATCGTGTGCTTTCATTCCCAAGATAGAACCTTTTGTAGTTGGAGTTTTAACCAAACCGTTCAGCTGATCCAAATATTTGATACGCTGATCATGAACAGCCATTAATTCATTGAAATAATTTTTCTGCTGTGCAGCATCTTTAGTAGAAGCTATCAAAGCACGAAGGATTTTTGCACCATTGGTGTAAGTACCAACCTGTGCGATAGGAGCTTCTGTAAATACTACTTTCCAAGGTTTGTAAGCGTCTTTGAAATTGTTTGTTTTTACGTATTCAGTATAAATACTGATGTTTTCCAGACAACGAAGACTGTCCGCACCATGTCCAAAACGTGATCCGTCTTCTACTCCTTTTTGAGCAAAAGTTGCTGTTGTTCCTAATGCAAGAACGCACAACATTGTAAACATTTTCATTTTCATTGTATATAAATTTAATTATTTGTTATTGACTTCTGGTTAATTAACTCTCCATTTCATAAACCAACGTTCATTAAATGTCAGTCCTAATTTTATTACGAAGCGATTTTCGGACAACATATTGGATATAGATGGTTTAACATGTATATATTGTCCTGTAATGTTTAGTATCGTTTTTCTTTGGAATAAGAATAGAGGTAAGCCAAATCCGGCACTGACTCCATACTCAGAAGGACCATTTATATCACCTAATTTTAAATAGGGAGTAGAGTAATATGCTCCTGCGCGATATCTTATTCGTTTAAAATAGTTTCTACCTATAGGGTTTGGTAAAAATTCCGCTCCTACTGCAACTTTTGAACGATCTTTATAAGCATCAGTTTGGTTATTGTATTTTACATTTGACCATTTTTGTAAAGTGTAATCCACTCCTAGAGTCAGGTTCTGTTTACGGTTATAAGCTACACCTACTCCAAAAGTATGAGGGATGCCATATGAATCATTGATAGTAGTGCTATTGTTAACTACATAATCAGAATTATCAGTTATTTGTATACCTTTTTCTTCACTGGAATTCAAATTATGCCCTAATCCATAGGTAAGTCCTAATGTCAGATTATCATCTTTGGAAATAGGTTGTGTATATTGTACTCCAAAGTCTGCAGTGAAACTGTTTACTTTAATTTTATTGTATGTGATACTGTAATCAGCTGTTGTATTAAAACCAGCTTGTGTCTGATAAGTAATGTCTCCATATAGATAGCCAAAATTGGCTCCAATAGAAAGATTGTCTATAATTTTAAATCCTAATCCTCCGAATACCTGCTGCAATCCTCCTTCTCCGGTAAAGATGCTTGTTTTAGTATAGTCACTTCCTGCCAATGGGGTTGTAGTAGTAAAACTATATCCTACTGTTGAGTAAGGAGTGAAACCTATAACCATACCCAAACGGGGATGCAGACGGAACTGCATGGCGATATAATCAAAGCTTGAGTTCTTCGCTTTGGCTTTTACTCCGTTCTCCTGATAGTTAGAGCTTTTTAAACTCATGCCTAAATCAAACATAAAAGACAATGAATCGACGGCAGAATAAGATGCGGGATTCATTACATTAATATGCTTACTGTTGCGAAGGCCATAACCTATTCCACCCATTGCTGCATTATTCGCAAAAGCCCGATTGGCTAAGTCTCCTAAGCCATATCTTGTATAAGGAGAGTTAGAGCTTGTTTGTGCGCTTGCAGTAAAAGAACCTGCCACAAACAATGCACTAAGAAGAACTTTATTACTTAACATTATAATTCAATATTCTGTTTAAACCTTTCAATACTAAAAATCTATCTGCAAAGATGATACTTTTTAAGTTTGTATCAAAAGAAAATTTATCCCCGCCAGTTAAAAAAACCAAAAGATCGGGATATTTCTTTTGCATAAGGGTGATATATCCCATGATTTCAAATTCTATGCCTTTGATGACTCCTGATCGGATAGCTGTTTCTGTATTATATCCAAAATCAGGTGTATCTCCGTTTTTCTCTATTAGTGGCAGTTTTTCACAGCATGCATTAAGGGCATTAAAACGTGTATAAATCCCAGGTGATATATTTCCTCCCCAATATTGTCCTTTTGCATCAATAAATTCATAAGTCAGTGCTGTTCCGGCATCTATAACTAATAAATTTTTCCCGGGAAAAATATAATTGGCTCCCACTACAGCAGCTAAACGGTCCATTCCCAACGTTTGTGGTGATTTGTATAAATTGGTAATAGGCACGGGCGTTTTATATGACAATTCCAATATTGGCATATTCAGTTTGGCCAATTGTTTTTTTATAGTATTGCTTAGTGTAATGACAGATGCGATAATACCCTTTTCTATTGGGTATTTGTTGCAAAGCATAGTCAAGCAGTCTAAAGAGTGATTCGATCCTCTTAAAACTTCTATAACTTCATCTCCGTCGAATACAGCTAATTTGGCAACTGTATTTCCTATATCGATTACTAAATTCACGTTTAATCTGTTTTTGTGTCTGCAAAGTAACAGAAAAATAAATAGAATCTGCAATAAAAGTCGTGATTTTATTTAACAATATAGAATATAGGTGTACATTTGTGGCCGGATTTTAATAAGATTTGATATAAAATTTATTAGGAATGAAGAAAATAAGGCTTTGGCTAGTGTGCATGTGGCTGGCGGTGTTTAATGTACTTCATGCGCAGCAGGATAGTCTTCAGATTAGCTTGTTGACCTGTTCGCCTGGTACAGAAATATATTCTTTGTTTGGACATACGGCTCTACGTGTTCAGAATTTTTCCCGTAATCTTGATGTCGTATTTAATTATGGAATGTTTAGTTTTAATACTCCTCATTTTATATATCGCTTCATAAAAGGAGAAACCGATTATCAATTAGGGGTGATTCCTTATGTCTATTTCGAGGCAGAATATGCGGAGCGAGGTTCTTCGGTGTACCAGCAGGTACTTAATCTTTCTGCAGAAGAAAAACAAACTCTATTGCACTTGTTGACGGAAAATTATTTACCCGAGAACCGTACTTATCGCTATAATTATTTTTATGACAATTGTACAACTCGTGCGAGAGACCAAATAGAAAGATGTATAAAGGGAACAGTGGTTTATCCGGACTCTTTTCCTAATCGAAGCTTCAGAAGTATTGTACATGAGTTTACCGTAGGGGCTGCTTGGGATGAATTGGGGATAGACTTGTGCTTGGGAGCAGAAGCTGATACTCCGATTGATAAGCGACAACAAATGTTCTCTCCTTTTTACATGAAGGAATATGCTTCTGATGCCTATATTATCGGAGACAATGGACAGAAGCGTCCGCTGGTGTTAAAAGAGGAAAAGGTAGTTGATGTAGCTCCTGCAGAAATTCATTCTTCTTTTTTATCTCCACTTTGGTGTGCCACTTTTTTATTGGCTATATCGGTATTAATTGGCTGGTGGCAATGGCGTCGTAATAAGATTTGCTGGATTTGGGAACTTTTATTGTTCGGTGCTCAAGGAATAGCGGGATGTATTATAGCCTTTTTGTTTTTCTTTTCTGTTCATCCCACTGTGGGCTCAAATTGGCTGTTGATTTTGTTTAATCCGATACCTTTGTTGTATTTGCCTTTTATGGTTTATTTCTCAGTAACGCGTCGGAAAGACTGGTATCATGTCGTGAATATGGTGTATTTAACACTTTTTATAGTGATATTCCCGTTTTGTTTGCAAGAATTTAATTTAACAGTGTTACCTTTGGCACTGAGTTTGCTGGTTACATCAGCGAGCCACGTATTAGTATTGAGCAAAAAACAATGATGAAAGACCGTATATTAACCTCCTTGATTGCTGCCGTAGTTATTACAGGATTACGGGCACAAGCTGTTTCGCCTGTTCCGAAATTGGTGATAGGATTGACTATTGACCAGTTAAGGGCTGACTATATAGAAGCATTTTCTTCTATGTATGGTGAACGGGGATTCAAGCGTCTTTTTAAAGAAGGGCGTGTATATTGTAATGCTGAATATGATTTCATTAATATTGATCCGGCCTCTGCTGTAGCTTCTATTTATACAGGTACTACTCCTTATTATAATGGTATTGTAGGTACCAGATGGATGGACCGTAACTCTTTACGTATTATTAAGGCAGTAGATGATCCGGCTCACATGGGGATTTATACTTCTGAAAGCACTTCACCGCAACACCTGTTGGTTTCTACTTTATCGGATGAACTGATGGTTGCAACACAAGGTAATGCCGAAGTATACTCCATTGCTCCTACAAGGGAAATGGCTGTTTTGTCGGCAGGACATGCTGCAAAAGGAGCTTTCTGGATTAATAATGAAACAGGAAAGTGGAGTGGCTCTACTTATTATGGTTCGTTTCCGGAATGGGTGACGACATATAATGACAGAGACGGACTGGATTTTCGTATCAGTAGTTTGGTGTGGGGGCCTTATCTGCCTGTAACTGCGTACAGATATATTACATCAGATGTAAAACAACTTACATTTAAGCATAATTTTTTTGACGAACGGGCTGAGAAGTATAAGCGTTTCAAAACGAGTCCTTACGTAAACGATGAAGTAAACAGATTGGTTCGTGCCTGTCTGACCAAAACGAATATCGGTAAAGATTATATTCCAGACCTTTTAACTCTTTCTTATTATGCCGGAAACTATGCACATAAGGCGAATACAGAATATCCTATGGAAATTCAGGATGCTTATGTGCGTTTGGATAACAGTATCGGCGATTTATTGGAAATGGTCGACCGTCAGGTTGGTCTTCAGAATACGTTGTTTTTTATTACCTCTACCGGTTATGTCGATTCTGATCCAAAAGATCCGGAGCAATATCGTATTCCGGGGGGAGAATTCCATATCAAGCGTTGTGCTGCCCTTTTGAACATGTACTTGATGGCAATTTATGGCCAGGGACAATACGTGGAAACTTATTACGACCGTCAGATTTACTTGAATCATAAACTGATTGAAGATAAGAAACTGAATCTGACAGAAGTATTGAATCGTGCATCCGATTTCATTGTACAAATGAGTGGGGTGCGTACTGCTTATTCTTCACAACGTCTTTTATTGGGAGCATGGACTCCGAAAATAGAGAAAATCAGAAACAGCTTTAATGTAAGTTGTTCGGGGGATATCTACGTAGAAGTCTTGCCCGGATGGTCGGTTGTTGATGAATATTCTCATCATACCAAAACAATCCGAGACACTTATGCTTCTGTTCCTGTTATTTTCTTAGGACATAATATTAAGCCCGAGATTCTTTATACGCCGGTGAAAATGACTACTATTGCACCGACTATTTCTCATTTCATGCGTATACGGGCACCGAATGCTGCTTCACAATCTCCATTAACGGGTATTCGTAAATAATTTGTGAAGAATACTCGTAAGATAATTAGCAATTTAGTTATCTTTGCGCGTTCACTTTTTAATTATACATTTTTTTTGATAATAATAAAAACAACAATACACAATGGGATTTAATGAATTTATAAGCAAGCTTTTCGGAAATAAGGCTACTCGTGACATGAAAGAGATTCAGCCTTGGGTAAACAAGGTGAAAGAGGTTTATCCTGAAATTGCCAAGTTGAGCCACGATGAATTGCGTGCGAAAACAGAGGAACTTAAAAAGTATATCAAGGATTCGGCTGCCGAGGAAAACAAAAAGATTGAAGAACTGAAGGCAACTATCGAATCAACTGAATTGGAAAAACGTGAAGCCTTGTTTAACCAGATTGATAAACTGGAAAAAGAAGTACTCGACAAGTACGAACAGGCTTTGAATGATATATTACCAATCGCTTTTTCTATTGTAAAAGATACAGCTCGCCGCTTGTCTGAAAACGAAGAAATTGAAGTAACAGCTACTGAACTCGATCGTGAACTGGCTGCTCAAGGAAAAGATTTTGTTCGTATTGAAGGCGATAAGGCAATCTGGAAGAACCACTGGAAAGCCGGAGGCAACGAGATGAAGTGGAACATGGTACATTATGATGTACAGTTGTTCGGTGGTGTAGTATTGCATCAGGGTAAGATTGCTGAAATGGCAACAGGTGAAGGTAAGACTCTTGTTGCAACTTTGCCTGTGTTCTTGAATGCACTGACCGGAAATGGTGTACATGTAGTAACTGTCAACGACTATCTGGCAAAACGTGACTCGGAATGGATGGGACCTTTGTATATGTTCCACGGTTTGCGTGTAGACTGTATCGATAAGCATCAGCCTAACTCAGAGGCACGTCGTCGTGCTTATATGGCCGATATTACATTTGGTACAAACAATGAATTCGGTTTCGACTATCTGCGTGATAATATGGCTATCAGCCCGAAAGACCTGGTACAGCGTAAGCATAATTATGCCATTGTCGATGAGGTTGACTCTGTATTGATCGACGATGCGCGTACACCGCTTATCATTTCAGGTCCGGTACCTAAGGGAGACCAGCAACTGTTCGAAGTATTGCGTCCGCTGGTAGAACGACTGGTAGAGGCACAGCGTCGTCTGGCCACTCAATATTTGGCCGATGCCAAACGTTTGATTGCATCTGATAAGAAGGAAGATGTAGAAGCAGGTTTCCTTGCTTTGTTCCGTAGTCATAAGGCGTTGCCAAAGAACAAACCGCTGATTAAGTTCTTGAGTGAACCGGGAATCAAGGCTGGTATGTTGAAGACCGAAGAAATCTACATGGAGCAGAATAACAAGCGTATGCCTGAAGCTGTAGAGCCTCTGTATTTCGTTATTGATGAAAAGATGAAGAGTGCTGACTTGACAGATAAGGGTGTAGACTTGATTACAGGTAATTCGCAAGATCCAACCTTGTTTGTGTTGCCTGATATTGCCGCACAATTGTCAGAATTGGAAAATCAGGCAGGATTGACTGATGAAGAAAAATTGGCAAAGAAAGACGAATTGCTTACCAACTACGCTATCAAGTCAGAACGTGTACATACCATCAACCAGTTGTTGAAGGCTTATACAATGTTCGAAAAAGATACAGACTATGTAGTAATGGACGGTCAGGTTAAGATTGTCGACGAACAGACCGGCCGTATTATGGACGGACGCCGTTGGAGTGATGGCTTGCACCAGGCTGTAGAAGCAAAAGAAGGTGTGAAAGTAGAAGCTGCTACTCAGACATTCGCTACCATTACTTTGCAGAACTATTTCCGTATGTATCATAAATTGTCGGGTATGACCGGTACTGCTGAAACAGAAGCAGGTGAGTTCTGGGATATTTACAAATTGGATGTAGTAGTTATTCCTACTAACCGTCCGATTGCACGTATCGATATGAACGACCGTGTGTACAAGACAAAACGTGAAAAATACAAGGCTGTAATCGAAGAAATCGTGAAGATGGTAGAAGCGGGTCGTCCGGTATTGGTGGGTACGACTTCTGTCGAGATTTCTGAAATGTTGAGTAAGATGCTTACCTTGCGTAAGATTGAGCATAATGTATTGAATGCGAAGTTGCATCAGAAAGAAGCTGACATTGTGGCAAAAGCTGGTCAGAGCTCTACTGTAACTATTGCAACCAATATGGCCGGTCGTGGTACCGATATCAAGTTGAGTCCGGAAGTGAAAGCTGCCGGAGGTTTGGCGATTATTGGTACGGAACGTCATGAATCACGTCGTGTAGACCGTCAGTTGCGTGGTCGTGCCGGACGTCAGGGTGACCCGGGTTCTTCTGTATTCTTTGTGTCATTGGAAGACGATTTGATGCGTTTGTTCTCATCAGACAGAATTGCTTCTGTAATGGATAAGCTGGGCTTCAAGGAAGGTGAAATGATTGAGCATAAGATGATTTCAAATTCTATTGAACGTGCACAGAAGAAAGTCGAAGAAAATAACTTTGGTATCCGTAAACGTTTGCTGGAATACGATGACGTGATGAACAAGCAGCGTACTGTAGTTTATACTAAACGTCGTCATGCTTTGATGGGTGAACGTATCGGTATGGATATCGTAGATATGATTTGGGAACGTTGTGTCAACGCGGTAGAGCAGCCTACTTTCGAAGATGCGAAGATGGAAATTCTTCAGACACTGGCAATGGAGGCTCCATTTACAGAAGATGAATTCCGCGGAACAAAGAAAGAAACTCTTGCAGAAAAGACTTTCGAAGAAGCAATGACATTGTTTAAGCGTAAGACTGAACGTATGGCTCAGATTGCCAATCCGGTGATTAAGCAGGTATACGAAGCGCAAGGTCATATGTACGAAAACATTATGATTCCTATTACCGACGGTAAACGTATGTACAATATTTCAGTCAACCTGAAAGAAGCATACGAAACAGAATCGAAGGCAATTGTCAAGGCATTCGAAAAGGCTATTCTTCTTCACACTATCGACGAAGGCTGGAAAGAAAACTTGCGTGAACTGGATGAACTGAAGCATTCTGTACAGAATGCAAGTTACGAACAGAAAGATCCGCTGTTGATCTTTAAGCTGGAATCTGTAAATCTGTTCGATAATATGGTGAACAAGATCAATAACAATACAATTTCTGTATTGATGCGTGGCCAGATACCGGTACAGGAACCGGAACAGGTACGTGAGGCTGCTCCCGAACCGGAACGTCCTCGTCAGCAGTATCGTGAAGAGAAACAAGATTTGACAGATCCTAATCAGCAGGCAGCTGCAGGACGCGACACAAGAGAGGCAAAACAGGAGCCTTACCGTGCTGAAAAAACAGTAGGCCGTAATGATCCTTGTCCTTGTGGCAGCGGACTGAAATATAAGAACTGTCATGGTAAGGATAAAGCTGAATAAAATATTGGATTAATATAGAGAACTCCCAGATGAAAGGTAATTTTCATTTGGGAGTTTTTTTATGTGATTCATTTTCTTTGCTGTGGTATGAGAGTTCTTTTGAGTGGTTTATGGGGAATATCCTTTTAGTAGTATAAGTTTTTCTCTGATGCAAGATAAATTCTTTTTCAAACATTATTTGCTATGTGAGAAATCTCTGTAACTTTATATTAAATCTTTTACTATCGAATTGCTTTAAAATTAAAAAGACCGGAAAATGAAAAGAAATTTTATTTTAACTGTATGTTTTCTATTGTCCTTATGTGTAAATGCACAGGATAAAATGGGAGAATTTGAGAAGAAAGTTTATGTATCTGAGGCAGGAGATACTTTAAGATATCGTTTGCTATTGCCGGAAAACTACGATGAAAACAAGTGTTATCCGCTGGTTTTGTTTCTTCATGGAGCAGGAGAAAGAGGCTGTGATAATGAAAAGCAGTTGTTTCATGGAGGACAGATGTGGCTTAATCCAGTAAATCGTGAAAATTATCCGGCTTTTGTGCTTGCTCCACAGTGCCCGGATAGTTGTTACTGGGCTTATGGAACCCGACCTGTATCGTTTGTACCGGAGGAAATGCCACTTTCTACAGACGATGTGCAGATTACCAAGCTTCTTAAGGGACTTCTTGACTCATACTTGTCCCTTCCTCAGGTTGACAAGAAAAAAGTGTATGTGATGGGACTTTCTATGGGAGGAATGGCCACTTTCGACTTGGTAAGCCGTTATCCGGATGTGTTTGCTGCTGCTATTCCTATTTGTGGTATTGTAAATCCGTCCAGACTTGCCGTAGCAAAAAAAGTTAAGTTCCGCATATTCCATGGTGATGCAGACGATGTAGTTCCTGTAATTGGTTCCAGATCTGCCTATAAGGCACTAAAGAAAGCCGGTGCCAAGGTAGAGTATATTGAGTTCCCCGGATGCGGTCATGCCAGTTGGCATCCTGCTTTCAACTATCCGGATTTTATGAAATGGTTGTTCAGTCAGAAGAAATAAATAAAAATCACCCTCATAAGGGGGTGATTTTTATTTTTATGAATCTTTGTCGTTTTTCTTACGTAAAAAGAAGTTTCTTTACTTCATTTCTGCTTTGTCTCGTACGTACACCTTATGGCTTCCTTTTCCATGACAACCGATTCCGCTTTCCGGTGTTCTGCTCCATAATTTAAGTTCACTGGCAGCTTGGGTGTGTCTTAATCCGGCAATCTCTTCGTATATTTTTACAGTCAGTATCTCGTGAGACTCCAGATAAGTCTGTGCTATTTTCAGACGCTCTTCAGGAGTATACTGTGTGTGCAGGCAGCCATAGCTTTGGGGGCCTTTTTTCAGCTTGCATTGCATGGCGGTATTTAGGGTAAGTGTTTTATCCGGGCGGAACAAAATGTTCGATACACCAATGTGCCGGGCATCGGTTCTTGTCTGGCAATCTGTTTCTATCTCTTTCCGGACTGACAGTGCTGGAGTAAAGGTACCAATCTCATCCAGCTTCACGGAATAGCCGTTAGCCATTTTATAGGCAATCATTTCACTCAGAAGAGTCAGTATACCCATAATTTCACTTCGGCTGAAGGTAGAATATTTCTCCATTTCTTTGGCAAGTTCTTTGGAGGAGTAGCGGCCTCTTAAAATCATTTTAGGAACAAGGATGGTTTCTCCCTCGTGGTTGAGGTCGTTCATTCTCTGCAATGTGTAATTAACGCTCATGGTTAGATAAAATTTAAATGATGGTTATAGACTAAATCGTAATACGTGAAGGATTGTATTCAACGACGTCGGTCATACATCCAGCGTAGCCGTTTGTACGGTCAGCGCCATTGGCTACACAGCCGGCGTCGTCGGCTATACTCCCTTTCAGGCAAAGATATAGCCGCCTAAAGTTCATATTATCTATTATGTCCGATGTCGATGGATCTGGGACGAAATCGGTACAAAATTTTTCTTAAGTCAGTGTGTGCTGCACAAGCCGGTTAATGTTTCAATCTCTGGAAACAATACTTTATAAGCCGTGCGCATAAGGTACTTTAACTCCTTTTCTTTGCATTTTTTTCTTTTTATCTTTTCGGTATTGCGAATTTCATTACCTTTGTTTACGAACGCTAAAGACAAGATTTATGAAAAAATATATGATGTGGGCCTTGGCATGCGTGCTTTCTTCTTGTACTTCTGTACGGATTCTTTCGTTTGAAGAACTTGCTCCGGCCAAGTATAATTTTCCTGCAGATGTAAGAACAGTAGCAGTAGTCAATAATATGCCGGAACTTTCTTCAACTTCAGAAAAGGGAGTTCTTACGTTAGGAGAACTGAATGCGGACGGTAAGACTGCGGCAGAGGCACTGGCTACTTCTCTTGCCGATTCCAGATATTTCTATCAGGTGGTAATTTGTGATTCGGCTTTGTGTGCGAAAGATAAAGTTCATGCCGCCTTGTCGCAGGAGGAAGTGAAGAAACTTTCATCCGATTTGGGTGCCGATTTGATTTTTTCTTTGGATCGCGTAATGATTCATACAGCCAAGGAAGATGTTTTCTATCCGGAATGGGCAATGGTGTGGCAGGCAGTAAAGGTAAAAGTGACTCCGGTGTTGAGCATTTATGCTCCCTTCCGTGAAAAGCCGTTGCATGTAGTTGCTGCTACGGACAGTGTATATTGGGATATGTCCAATCTGCCTTCGGATAAGCAGTTGATGGCTGAAAGTGGTCAGATGGCAGCCTCAATGTTGACTAGTCAGCTGGTTCCGTGCTGGAAGACAGTGGAACGTTCTTATTTTGGAGGAGGATGTGTGGAAATGCGTGATGCTGAGGTTTGTGTCGGTGAAAATGACTGGAAAGGAGCGCGGGAGTTATGGACCGGATTGTACAAGCGCTATAAGAAAGGCGGATTGAAAATGAAGGCTGCATATAATGTCGCACTGTCGTATGAAATGGAAGGGGATTTTGACAAGGCAGAAGAATGGCTGGACAAGGCAAAATCTCTTTTGAAATCGGGAAGTGATGACGTACGAATGCTGGCTTTGTATGAGAAGCAGCTGAAAGCAAGAAAGGAAACTACTTTGAAATTGAATATTCAAATGAGCCGTTTTGGAAACAAATTCTGAGAATAATTCTTGCAGGAATGATTTTTTTTGTACATTTGAAGTATAAAAAGAAAGGCATAGCATATGAATATAAGTGAACATTCGCACTTTTCGATTATTTCTGCTTTGAAAGAAGCTTTATGCAGATATATTACAGGAAGTGAAGGTTCTGTAGTTACAGATATCCATTTACAGCCCAAACAAGATAGCGGCGAATTTATTGTTTTTAATGACGATGACGAAGAATTGGCACGTACTATCGTGGATGAGTGGGTGGATTACGATAAGGATGATTTCTATACAGAGGTGGAATCTTTGCTGCGTTCGGAACTTACAGTATTGAAGGACGAGGGTCTGCTGGATAAGTTATGTTTGTTGAAGCCTTTTTCTTTTGTTTTGGTAGACGATGAAAAAGAAACTGTAGCTGAACTTTTATTGGTAGACGATGAAGAAACACTTTTATTGAATGAAGAGCTTCTTAAGGGACTGGACGAAGAACTGGATGCTTTTCTGAAAGATTTGCTTGAAAAATAATAAAAGGGCAGAACTGTTGGAGTTCAGGATGAGAGGGGAGAAGGCCATGTGTCTGAAGGCTGTATAGTGACTTCTCCTGTTATTCTGAGGTTTTGTAATACAGATAGAACGAAATAAAAGGCTGTGTCGGAAGAATATTGTTTTCTTTGGGCACAGTTTTCTTTTTTTAGAGGAGGGATATATGGGAGAACGGATTACATTTCGGAAAAATGAGCGTTTGCACATGATTAATCCGCACTGGAGGGGAAATCCGGTGGCAAAAGGTAAATTCTTTAACCGGCAGCATCGTTGGCGTCCCGGAATGGGGAGCGTGTTGAAATGGCGTTTCTCCCCAAATCCGCAGAGAAAGGAAAAGCGTACTGTAAAATGGAATCCCAAGATACATTTTTTACGCTCGCTGGATAATGTGGTAGGTAATTCTCTGATATGGCTGGGTCACAATTCCTTTTTCTTGCAGTTGGGTGGAAAGCGTTTTATGATTGATCCGGTATATGGCAATATCCCTTTTGTAAAGCGCCGTAGCTTGTTTCCGGCCAATCCTTCTATTTTTCAGCATATCGATTATTTGTTGATCAGTCATGATCATTTCGACCATTTGGATAAGCCCAGTGTGGCTCGTTTGTTTGCCGATAACCCTCAGATGAAGCTCTTTTGCGGTATTGGTACCGGAGCCTTGATTAAAGGATGGTTCCCGGATATGGAGGTGATAGAGGCTGCCTGGTACCAGCAATATCGGGATGGAGATGTGAAACTGACGTTTCTTCCGGCACAGCACTGGAGCAAGCGTGGAGTCAGTGATGGGGGAGAACGTTTGTGGGGAGCATTCATGATAGAAGCTGGAGGAATTGTAATTTATAACAGTGGAGATACAGGGTATGCTCCTCATTTCAGTGAGCTTCCTCATTTGTTCCCGCATATTGATTATTGTATGGTAGGAATAGGGGCTTACAAACCGCGCTGGTTTATGAAACCTAATCATATTTCGCCTTATGATGCACTGACTGCTTCGGCAGATATGCAAGCCTGTCTTACGATTCCGATGCATTATGGTACATTCGATCTTTCGGACGAGCCTCTTTTCGATCCACCTCATGTATTTAAGGCAGAAGCAAAAAAGCGTGATATGCCTGTCTTGTTGCCGGAACTGGGGGAGGTGGTGAAGCTGAAGTCGATGAGATGAATATCTTTTGATAAGAAGAAAACAAAAAATCTCCAAAGCAACCGGACAGAGGTGCTTTGGAGATTTTCTATATAGTATGGTCGTTGTTTTTAATCCAGTTTCAATACGGCAAGGAAAGCTTTCTGCGGAACCTCTACTGTACCAATCTGCTTCATACGTTTTTTACCTTTCTTCTGCTTTTCAAGCAGTTTACGCTTACGGCTTACGTCACCACCGTAACATTTGGCTGTTACGTCTTTACGTACTGCCTTGATGGTTTCCCGGGCAATGATTTTGGCTCCGATAGCAGCCTGAATAGCAATTTCAAACTGCTGGCGTGGAATAAGCTCTTTCAGTTTCTCACACATACGGCGTCCTAAATCGTAAGCATTGTCGAAGTGGGTCAGTGTGGAGAGTGCATCCACCGATTCACCGTTCAGCAGGATATCCAGCTTAATCAACTTAGACGGACGGAAGCCGGACTGGTGATAGTCGAATGAAGCATATCCTTTTGAAATGCTCTTAAGCTTGTCGTAGAAGTCGATGACAATTTCTCCAAGAGGCATCTTGTAATGCAGTTCCACACGGTTTCCGGAAATATAATCCTGACGTACCAGTTCACCTCTTTTACCTAAACACAAAGTCATGATAGGACCGATGTAGTCGGTTGCAGTAATGATAGAAGCGTCGATATATGGTTCTTCGATATGGTCTATCAAAGTAGGGTCGGGCATACCCCCCGGGTTGTGTACCTCTTGTACTCCTCCCTGTTTGTCGTATACCATATAGGATACGTTAGGCACAGTGGTGATGACATTCATGTCGAATTCGCGGTCGAGTCGTTCCTGTACGATTTCCATGTGGAGAAGTCCCAGGAAGCCGCAACGGAATCCGAATCCCAAAGCCAGTGATGATTCCGGTTGGAAGGTCAGTGAGGCATCATTCAACTGCAGCTTTTCCAAAGATGCACGCAGGTTTTCATAATCTTCGGCTTCAATGGGGTAAACACCGGCAAAGACCATTGGTTTTACTTCTTCGAATCCTTCGATGGCTTTGTCGCAAGGACGTGCAATGTGAGTGATGGTATCTCCAACTTTTACTTCTTTTGAAGTCTTGATACCGGAAATGATATAACCTACATCTCCCGTTCTGAGTTCTTTACGAGGAACCATATCCATTTTCAGTACACCCACTTCATCGGCATCGTATTCTTTACCGGTATTGAAGAATTTCACTTTGTCTCCGGTACGGATTACACCGTTCACTACTTTAAAGTAAGCGATGATGCCTCGGAATGAGTTGAATACAGAGTCGAAAATCAGAGCTTGAAGCGGAGCTTCTTCGTCTCCGGTCGGGTGGGGGATACGTTCTACTACAGCCTGAAGAATATCTTCTACTCCCATACCAGTCTTTCCGGAAGCACGGATGATGTCTTCCCGTTTGCATCCCAGAAGGTCGATGATTTCATCTTCTACTTCTTCGGGCATGGCACTGGCCATATCGCATTTGTTCATAACCGGGATGATTTCCAGGTCATGTTCCAATGCCATATAAAGGTTGGAGATGGTTTGTGCCTGTACGCCTTGTGAAGCATCTACTACCAGTAATGCTCCTTCGCAGGCAGCGATAGAGCGGGATACTTCGTATGAAAAGTCTACGTGTCCCGGAGTATCAATCAGGTTGAGAATATATTTTTCCCCTTTATAATTGTATTCCATCTGGATAGCATGGCTTTTGATGGTAATGCCTCGCTCACGTTCCAGATCCATATCGTCGAGCATCTGTCCTTCGGTCACTTTAATGGTCTGTGTGTACTCCAGCAGACGGTCTGCGAGTGTCGACTTTCCGTGGTCAATGTGGGCAATGATGCAAAAGTTTCTGATATTCTTCATCTGTGCTTTATAAATTAAAGTATTAATGGTGCAAAGGTAAGAAAAAAACTTGATACTCTAAGCCAGTTCAACAAGAGGCTTGCAATGTAATCATTGTTTTTTTATCTTTTACGGTTAGATGAAATTTGAATGTTTTTTCTTAAATTTACAATCATAAAATGCTGGCCTGGTTAATCGGAAGAAGAATCTAAATCGAAATGGCATGTGGTTAGAAGGGATTCTTTTGCTTCTATATCTGCTGTTGCACTATGAAAAAGACAGAATACGAAATCAATGAAGTGAAGACGGGTACGGTGGAAGAGATGCTGAATAAGCAGGTCAAAGAGAATTTATGGGTATTTGATTAATTGTATTTGTTTGCTATGGAAAAGAGGATTGTCGTCTCATCGCTTGGGCCTGCAGAGGCCATGAAGGAAATAGTTAAGAAACTGTTTGTCTTTAAAGGTCGCTCCCGCCGTTCCGAATACTGGTGGGGCATGTTGTTGATTTATGTAATATTGGGTGTGTTTTCGGTAACTTTCCCTTTAGGACCGGCTAGTTTACCATTCTTTCCATTGTATGTTTTGGGAGGGATATTTTTGTGGAAATGTATATTGCTTCCGATGGGAGTAAGGCGCTTGCATGATACGGGAAGAAGCGGAGGATGGGCGTTTTTCGATTTTACGCTGATGCTTGTGTATTTGCTTTTGTTGGGAATGGAGGAGTGGAAAATTGTACAGGCTGAAGATGGTATGGAAGGAATGGAAGCCGTCAGGATGATGAGCAATACTTTGCTGAAATATGTATGGCTGCACATCTTATGTTTTCTCGTTCAGTTGATATTAATTGTTTTATTGTGTTTTGATAGCCAGAAGGGAGAAAATAAATATGGCAAGTCTCCCAAATACATAGAAGTGGAAGAGTAAAAATGCAGAATATAAGTTTTCGTTCGGGGGAGTATCGCAGTTTCAACAACTTTTATTACTTTTGCAATCGCATATTACGTTAATTATTAAAACAAACGATATAGAAACAATGGAATTAGCTAGTAAGTATAATCCCGCTGATGTGGAGGGAAAATGGTATCAGTATTGGCTGGACAATAAACTATTCAGTTCGAAACCTGACGGACGTGAACCTTATACCGTCGTTATTCCACCGCCAAATGTGACCGGAGTTCTCCACATGGGACACATGCTTAACAATACCATTCAGGATATTCTGGTACGTCGTGCCCGTATGATGGGGAAAAATGCTTGTTGGGTACCGGGTACTGACCATGCTTCTATTGCAACAGAAGCAAAGGTCGTGAATAAACTGGCACAGCAAGGTATTAAAAAGACTGATTTGACTCGTGAGGAGTTCTTGAAGCACGCATGGGCTTGGACAGAAGAACACGGAGGTATTATTCTGAAGCAGTTGCGTAAATTGGGGGCATCGTGCGACTGGGATCGTACTGCTTTCACAATGGATGAAGAACGCAGCAAAAGTGTAATCAAGGTATTTGTCGACCTTTATAATAAGGGCTTGATTTATCGTGGGGTTCGTATGGTAAACTGGGATCCGAAAGCCTTGACTGCATTGAGTGATGAAGAAGTAATTTATAAGGAAGAACACAGCAAGTTGTTTTATTTGCGTTATAAGGTAGAAGGTGACGCAGAAGGACGTTATGCAGTTGTTGCAACTACTCGTCCTGAAACAATTATGGGTGATACTGCAATGTGTATCAATCCGAACGACCCGAAGAATCAATGGTTGAAGGGTAAGAAGGTGATTGTGCCGTTGGTGGGCCGTGTGATTCCAGTTATTGAAGACGACTATGTAGATATTGAGTTCGGTACAGGATGTTTGAAGGTAACACCAGCTCACGATGTGAACGACTATATGTTGGGTGAGAAATACAATTTGCCGAGCATTGATATCTTCAACGATAATGGAACTATCAGTGAAGCTGCTGGTATGTATGTGGGTATGGACCGCTTCGATGTTCGCGAACAGATTGAAAAAGATCTGGCTGCAGCAGGTTTGTTGGAAAAAGTGGAAGCTTATACCAATAAAGTAGGTTTCTCAGAACGTACCAATGTAGCTATTGAACCGAAACTTTCTATGCAGTGGTTCCTTAAAATGCAGCATTTTGCAGATATGGCTTTGCCACCTGTAATGAATGATGAGTTGAAGTTCTATCCGGCTAAGTATAAGAATACTTATCGTCACTGGATGGAGAATATCAAAGACTGGTGTATCAGCCGTCAGCTGTGGTGGGGACATCGTATTCCTGCTTATTTCTTGCCGGAAGGTGGTTTCGTGGTAGCTGAAACTGTAGAAAAAGCGCTTGAACTTGCTAAAGAGAAGACTGGTAAGCAGGATATGAAGTTGGAAGATCTCCGTCAGGATGATGACTGCTTGGATACTTGGTTCTCTTCTTGGTTGTGGCCTATCTCGTTGTTCGATGGTATCAACCGTCCGGGAAATGAAGAAATCAAATATTACTATCCTACTTCCGATCTGGTGACAGGACCGGATATTATCTTCTTCTGGGTAGCCCGTATGATTATGGCTGGTTACGAATACATGGGTGATATGCCGTTCAAGAATGTATATTTCACCGGTATTGTACGTGATAAGATTGGCCGTAAGATGTCAAAATCATTGGGTAACTCTCCAGACCCATTGGATTTGATTGATAAGTATGGAGCTGATGGTGTACGTATGGGTATGATGTTGGCTGCACCTGCAGGTAACGATATCCTCTTTGATGATGCTTTGTGCGAACAGGGACGTAACTTCAATAATAAAATCTGGAATGCATTCCGTTTGGTAAAGGGATGGAATGTAGCTGAAATTGAACAGCCGGAATATGCGCGCTTGTCTACTGAGTGGTTTGAGGCTATGTTGGCTAAGACAGCAGCCGAAGTAAACGATCTGTTCGGAAAATATCGCTTGAGTGAAGCCTTGATGGTTGTTTATAAATTGTTCTGGGATGAATTCTCAAGTTGGTATCTGGAAATGGTGAAACCGGCTTACGGACAGCCTATCGACAGTGTAACTTATGAAAAGACTTTGGGCTTCTTTGATACATTGCTAAAACTGTTACATCCGTTTATGCCTTTTATTACAGAAGAGCTGTGGCAGCATATTTACGATCGTCAGCAAGGCGAAAGTATCATGACACAGACTTTGGATATGAATGTTTCGTTCAACGAAGCTGTGATTGCTCAGTTTGAAGCAGTGAAAGAGGTGATTGGTGGTATCCGTACTATCCGTCTGCAAAAGAATATTGCACAGAAAGAAGCATTGTCTTTGGAAGTAGTAGGAGAAAATCCTGTAGAGGCTTTTGTTTCTGTTATTGCAAAATTGTGTAATTTGTCGGCCATTACTTCTGTGGAAACGAAAGCAGAAGGAGCTGCAGCCTTTATGGTAGGTACTACAGAGTATGCTGTTCCTTTGGGTAATCTTATTGATGTAGAAGAGGAACTGAAGAAACTGGAGGCTGACTTGAAATATCAGGAAGGATTCTTGCAAAGTGTGTTGAAGAAACTGAGCAACGAGAAATTTGTCAGCAAGGCTCCGGCAAATGTAATAGAAATGGAACGTAAAAAACAGGCTGATGCCGAAACTAAAATTGCAGCATTGAAAGAAAGTATAGCTGCATTGAAGAAGTAAAGCCATCAGTTGTTTCTTTGTTAAAAGCGCAAATACATGTTCAGATCATGTATTTGCGCTTTTTTTTAAATATTATTTTGCTTTATTGAAAAAAATATTTAAATTTACTCTAGAAATCATTCTTAAATACAACGAAAAAAGAAAATATTCAAGATTTTTTATCGGACGTATATTAAGTTTTAAATTAAAAATAACCTGACCTTAAAACTAAATACTCTATTGTTGCAGATATAATTTCTTTTATTGAATTCTTCCTTTGTATTTATCTTTGAGAAATGTATTCCTTAATTCCGCAACACTATAATTTAACTTTATTTATAAGTTCCTGAGCA
>UQPQ01000033.1 GCA_900542985.1 uncultured Bacteroides sp. | reverse complement strand
GGAGTAAATGAATAACGGCGATTAAAGAACATGGCCTGCCATTGGCGCACGTTGCCGAGATAATTGTTGTTCAGGCAGATAATCTTCACCGGAGCTTTCTGTTCCATGATAGTTCCGAGTTCCTGGATATTCATTTGAAGTCCGCCGTCTCCCATAAACACGCAGACGGTACGCTCCGGTGCACCGAAAGTGGCTCCGATAGCTGCGGGAAGTCCGAACCCCATTGTTCCAAGCCCTCCGGAAGTAATAATACTGCGTTCTTTCGAATATTTAAAGTAACGAGCAGATATCATCTGGTTCTGACCGACATCCGTCACCAATACTGCTTCATGGTGGGTTGCCTCACTTACGGCACGTGCTACTTCGCCCATGGTCAGTGAATCCGTAGCCGGATAAAGTTCGGGACGAATTACTTTTTCTTCCTCCACCTTCTCATATTCTTTAAAACTATCGTTCCATTCGGTATGCTTGTTCTCTTTTAGTAATCCGGTTACGGCAGCTAATGTATTTTTGCAATCTCCCAGAACAGCGATATCTACTTTCACGTTTTTATTTACTTCCGCAGGATCTATATCAAAATGGATTACTTTTGCCTGTTTGGCATAAGTAGCCAGATTACCTGTCACGCGATCATCAAAACGCATACCGACAGCAATCAGGACATCACATTTGTTGGTATTGATGTTCGGACCTAAATTACCATGCATTCCCAGCATACCTTTATTCAAAGGATGATCGGTAGGCAAAGCGGAAAGTCCGAGCAATGTACATCCGGCAGGCATATCAGCTTTTTCAATAAAGGCTCTCAGTTCACTTTGTGCATTTCCGAGTTCTACCCCCTGTCCTACCAATACAAGCGGACGTTCGGCATTATTTATCAGTTCGGCGGCTTCCTTCACAGAATCTTCATCGGTATCAGGCACCGGAACATAACTACGTATAAAATCCAGCTTCGCCGGCTCGTATTTTGTCTTTGCATTCTGTGCATCTTTGGCGAAGTCCAATACTACCGGACCGGGACGACCGCTACGGGCAATATAGAATGCACGTGCCACCGCCCAAGCTACATCTTCTGCACGGCGAATCTGATAACTCCATTTAGCGATAGGCTGGGTGATACCTACCAAGTCGACTTCCTGAAAAGCGTCTGTTCCGAGAAAACCCGTCCCTACCTGTCCGGCAATAACTACGATAGGTGTACTGTCTATCATTGCATCGGCAATACCGGTGATTGTATTCGTTGCTCCGGGACCGCTTGTCACCAGACAAACACCTACCTCACCCGATACGCGGGCAAAACCTTGCGCTGCATGAGCAGCTCCCTGTTCGTGGCGAACCAAGATATGGTTCAATGTATTTTGATGATCGTACAAAGCATCGAATACCGGCATGATAGAACCTCCCGGATACCCAAAAATGGTCTCTACTCCCTGATATTCAAGAGAACGCATCAATGCTTCTGCGCCCGAAATTAAGTCTTTCATAATCCATAAATCAAATTCATAATTCTAAATCATTCTCACTGCTCCCTTATCAGCAGAGCTCACCATGCTGGCATAAGCTTTCAGACTCTTCGGAACAAACCGTTCCCGAGTTACCGGAGCCATCGGACGCGCAGCCAGTTCTTCATCAGTCAGTTTCACATTGATAGTACGCTCAGGAATGTTTATTTCAATCCAGTCTCCGTCTTGTATCTTACCGATATTCCCACCGGCCGCAGCCTCCGGAGAAATGTGTCCGATACTCAATCCGGAAGTACCTCCACTGAAACGTCCGTCGGTAATCAAGGCACATTCCTTACCCAAATGTTTCGATTTGATATAAGAAGTAGGATACAACATTTCCTGCATACCCGGACCTCCTTTCGGTCCTTCGTGAGTAATTACGACTACATCACCGCTTACGACCTTGCCTCCCAGAATTCCTTCGCAGGCAGCCTCCTGAGAATCGAAGACTTTTGCAGGTCCGGAGAATTTCCAGATGCTTTCGTCTACTCCGGCAGTCTTCACTACACAACCATCCTGTGCAATATTCCCCTTCAGTACAGCCAGCCCGCCATCCTTACTATATGCATGAGCCAAATCGCGGATACAACCCGACTCACGGTCTGTATCGAGTTCTTTATATACAGCTCCCTGCGATCCTAACTTGATATTGAACTTTCCGCCCGGTGCACTGCTGTAGATACGCTGTGCTTCAGGATTGACTGCCGGTGTACAAATATCATAAGCAGCGATGGCTTCGGCCAGTGTAGAACCGTCTACCCGACGTACTGTAGTATCGAGTAATCCCCCTTTAGCCAACTCGCCCAGGATATTAAGAATACCTCCGGCCCGGTTTACATCCTGTATATGGTATTTCTGTGTATTCGGAGCCACTTTGCACAAACACGGAACTCTGCGGGAAAGCATATCGATGTCGTCCATCTTAAAGTCGACTTCTGCCTCGTGTGCCACGGCAAGCAGATGCAATACTGTATTGGTAGAGCCTCCCATAGCGATATCCAAGGTCATGGCATTGAGAAAAGCAGCACGGGTAGCAATGCTACGGGGCAATACACTGTCATCGCCCTCTTCGTAATATTTATAGGCATTTTTCACAATCAATGCAGCTGCATCCCGGAACAGCCGGGCACGGTTTTCGTGTGTAGCCACAATAGTACCGTTTCCAGGCAGAGCCAATCCGATGGCTTCATTCAGACAGTTCATGGAATTGGCTGTAAACATGCCCGAGCAGCTTCCACAACCCGGACAAGCATGACGCTCTATTTCTGCCACATCGGCATCGCTTACCGTCGGGTCGGCAGACTGGATCATGGCATCAATCAAATCAAGATGTTTTCCGTTCCAGTCACCCGCTTCCATAGGACCTCCGGATACAAATACGGTAGGAATATTCAGACGCATGGCAGCCATCAGCATCCCCGGAGTAATCTTGTCGCAGTTGGAAATACAAATCATCGCATCTGCTTTATGGGCATTGACCATATACTCCACACTGTCGGCTATGATATCGCGCGACGGAAGAGAATAAAGCATACCGTCGTGTCCCATTGCAATACCATCATCGATGGCTATGGTATTAAACTCTGCCGCAAAGCATCCTAACTTTTCGATTTCGGCCTTCACCTGCTGACCTATTTCATGCAAATGTGTATGTCCGGGAACAAACTGAGTAAATGAGTTTACAATAGCGATAATGGGCTTTCCCATCATCTCCGGCTTCATGCCGTTGGCAACCCACAAGGCGCGGGCTCCAGCCATGCGGCGGCCTTCCGTACTCATCGAACTGCGTAACTGGTTTTTCATCTTCGTATCTTTTCTTATCAATTAAAAAGCCTTTCTCCTGAATCAGTGAGAAAGGCTTTCATACATATCTTAGCATATACAACTATATACACGAACCTTCCTCACCTCTTGGCTGCAAAACCACGACGCGAATGACCTGCAAAATAATTAGGTTGCTATGTAAGATAGTTGCTTTCATTTCTTTATCAAAATTGATTATTGTGCTTGCAAAGGTAAAGGCTTTTTTGTAACAAACAAATAAAATGATAGTTTTTTTTCTAATAAATTATTAATCGTAAAAATGAAAGCCATTTTACTATCAGTTTATCACTTTCACACCTTTTCATCAGGCTGTAAAGGCTGCAATTTACAGACAAATGTTCATATATGTTTACCCAAGTACATAAAAAAGGCTTTTTTTCATCTTACCTTACTAAAAAACACTAAAACAAAAAGTATTTTCTCTGAAATCAATTTCCCTCATCCGAAATATCATTTTTATTTCCTACCTTTGCCGACAAATCAAAATATTAAAACATGGAAAATAAATACATTACTGTCGCATATAAGCTATATGCTATTACAGAAGGCAAGAAAGAGTTATTGGAAGAAGCTCCTGTAGAACATCCCTTTCAGTTCATTTCTGGAATAGGATATACTCTTGAAAAATTCGAAAACGAAATCCTTGCACTCAACAAGGGAGACCACTTCAACTTCACTATTCCTTGTGCGGAAGCATACGGAGAACGTGACGAAGAAAGTGTACGCGCCGTTTCAAAATCTATGTTCTGTGATGCAGACGGAAATTTTGACAGCGACAACATCTTCGAAGGAAACATCATCATGCTGAACGATGCAGAAGGTCATCAGTTCTACGCAAACGTAGGTGAAATCACAGAAGACAAAGTGGTACTCGACCTGAATCACCCGCATGCAGGAAAAGACCTGATTTTCGAAGGAGTTATCACTGAAATGCGTGAAGCAACCAACAAAGAAATAGAAGGTATGGTAAATCTGATGAGCGGTGAAGGCTGCGGTTGCGGATGTGACAGCTGCGGAGGCGGATGCGGAGACCACTCACACGAAGAAGAAGCCGGATGCGGTTGCGGATGCGGACATTGCCACTAATAGGATAGCTATTATTAATCCGATAAAGATAAAAGAGTAAATCAGTACCACTGGTTTACTCTTTTTTGTATATTTGAAGAATATAGGATGCGGCTTGGCATTACCTTCGTCCAAAAGCAAGCTTTTGTCTTGGTACTGCACTTGCCTTTCACTACATTTGTTTTATTAAGAATTTAAAAAGACGATTATGATACTCATTGCAGACAGTGGAGCCACCAAGACTGACTGGTATGCTGGAGACAATCCGGAAAACGGCCAACTGATAGAAACCAAAGGAATCAACCCATTTCACCTAAAAGAAGAAGAAGTATTCCGTATCATCCGCGAGCAACTGGTTGCACAGCTGGCCAATGCCGATACGTGTACTGCCGTTTATTTTTACGGGGCAGGATGTATCCCTGAAAAAACAGGCATCATCCGCCGCTCACTGGAACACTTTTTCCCAAGAGCGGACATACATATTTACACAGACTTATTGGGTGCGGCTCGTGCCGTATGTGGAAAACAGCCGGGGATAGCGTGTATTTTGGGAACAGGCTCCAATTCTTGCCTGTACGATGGCGAACAAATTACCGATAGTATCTCTCCGCTGGGTTATATATTAGGTGATGAAGGAAGTGGAGCCTACATTGGCAAACGCTTCATCGCCGACTGCCTGAAGAGACAGCTTCCACGGGAAATAGCAGACGATTTTTGCCGGGAATATAAACTGACACCTGCCGATATTCTGGACAGAGTGTACCGACAGCCTCAAGCAAACCTTTTCTTATCGGCTATTACACCTTATATATATAGGCACAAAGAGGTTCCGGAAATACAGGCATTGCTCATCGACTGTTTTATGGAGTTTTTCCGACGCAACATCCTGCAATACAAACAAAAGTTACCGGTTTCTTTTGTGGGTTCCATCGCCTGCTTCTTTGAAAAGGAATTACAGGAAGCAGCCTTGCGCTCCGGACTGCATATAGAAAAAGTTATCAAGCAGCCCATCAATAGCCTGATAGCCTATCATTGGACATAAAATATACCTGAATTATATTACTTTAAATTGATCAGATTATGAAGAACTTTAGAGTAGAAGCAATCATCCTAAGTATCGGATTGTTGCTGTTGGGAGTGTTCATAGAGCGTGGTTTCTCCGAATTTGCAGGAAGAGACCGCAGTGTAAACGTAAAAGGACTGGCCGAAATGGAAGTTCCGGCAGACAAAGTGACCTGGCCTTTAGTATACAAGAGCCTGGGCAACGACCTGAATGCCTTATACGAGGAAATAAAGCGTTCTAACCGGACCATCACTGAATTTTTAAAGGAAAAAGGACTTACCGATAAAGAGATAAGCATCAATGCTCCTGTTATCGTAGACATGAAAGCAGAACGCTACGGTAATAATCAGGATTCTCCTTACCGGTACAATGTAACCACCGTTATTACTGTTACATCCAACAAAGTGGATTTGGTGCGCGGTCTTATTACTGAACAGGGAGAACTGCTGAAACGTGGTATAGCTATTACAACCGGCGACTACCAGTATAATATTCAATATGAATACACGGGCCTGAATACCATCAAGCCGCAAATGATAGAAGAGGCTACCAAAAACGCACGTCAGGCTGCCGAAAAGTTTGCAAAAGATTCGGAAAGTACATTGGGTAAAATACGTCATGCCAATCAGGGACAATTCAGCATCAGCGACCGAGATCCAAATACTCCGCACATCAAAAAAGTACGTGTAGTGACTACCATCGACTACTCACTGGAAGACTGATAACAGACAGCAGTAAAAGCACTATCAATCACATGAACTGACGCTATTAGTATCGTCGTCTGACGCGACTGTCAACAAAGACACATGATACTAATAGCGTTTTTTCATACAATAACCCTTTCAAAAAGTTCTGTAAATGTATCTTTCTCCCTTTTCAACCCCATCCTTTCCCCTTCCTGTAACCATATCTGCCGCCCTTTCTTCAAGAAAAAGTAAAAAAATGAAAGAAGTTTCATTCAAGTTTACACAAAAATAAATGCAAATATTTTCTATATCAGTAATTTATTGTATCTTTGCGACCGATTTAGATAAACAATATAAAGTCTAACACAATTAATTATTTACAAACAATTTATTAATTTAATGGAAAACTTAAAAAACATTGCTCCTATTGAAGATTTCAACTGGGAAGCGTATGAAAACGGTGATGCAGTATCAAACGTAAGCAAAGAAGACTTGGAAAAAGCTTACGATAACACTTTGAACAAAGTAAACGACCGTGAGGTTGTAGACGGTACTGTAATCGCAATGAACAAACGCGAAGTTGTAGTTAACATCGGCTACAAATCAGACGGTATCATTCCATTGAGCGAATTCCGTTACAATCCAGACCTGAAAGTTGGTGATACTGTAGAAGTATACATCGAAAATCAGGAAGACAAAAAAGGTCAGTTGATCTTGTCTCACAAGAAAGCACGTGCTACTCGTTCTTGGGATCGCGTAAACGCTGCTCTTGAAAACGAAGAAATCATTAAGGGTTACATCAAGTGCCGCACTAAGGGTGGTATGATCGTAGACGTATTCGGTATCGAAGCATTCTTGCCGGGTTCTCAGATCGATGTGAAACCTATCCGCGACTACGATGTATTCGTAGGAAAGACTATGGAATTCAAGGTTGTAAAAATCAACCAGGAATTCAAGAACGTTGTTGTTTCTCACAAAGCTCTTATCGAAGCTGAATTGGAACAGCAGAAGAAAGAAATCATCGGTAAACTTGAAAAAGGTCAGGTACTTGAAGGTACTGTTAAAAATATCACATCTTACGGTGTATTCATCGACTTGGGCGGCGTAGACGGTTTGATCCACATCACAGACTTGTCTTGGGGCCGTGTAAGCGATCCTCGCGAAGTTGTTTCTTTGGATCAGAAGTTGAACGTTGTAATCTTGGACTTCGACGACGAAAAGAAACGTATCGCTCTTGGTTTGAAACAGTTGACTCCGCACCCATGGGATGCTTTGGATCCTAACTTGAAAGTTGGTGACCACGTAAAAGGTAAAGTTGTGGTTATGGCTGACTACGGTGCATTCATCGAAATCGCTCCGGGCGTAGAAGGTTTGATCCACGTATCTGAAATGTCTTGGTCACAGCACTTGCGTTCAGCTCAGGACTTCATGAAAGTTGGTGACGAAGTAGAAGCTGTTATCTTGACTTTGGACCGCGAAGAACGTAAGATGTCTTTGGGTATCAAACAGCTGAAAGCTGATCCATGGGAAACTATCGAAGAAAAATATCCGGTAGGTTCTAAACACACTGCAAAAGTTCGTAACTTCACTAACTTCGGTGTATTCGTAGAAATCGAAGAAGGTGTAGACGGATTGATCCACATCTCTGACTTGTCTTGGACTAAGAAAGTGAAACATCCTTCTGAATTCACTCAGATCGGTGCAGACATCGAAGTTCAGGTATTGGAAATCGACAAAGAAAACCGTCGTTTGAGCTTGGGTCACAAACAGTTGGAAGAAAACCCATGGGATGTATTCGAAACAGTATTCACTGTAGGTTCTATCCACGAAGGTACTATCATCGAAATGTTGGATAAAGGTGCAGTAGTTGCATTGCCTTACGGTGTAGAAGGTTTCGCTACTCCGAAACACTTGGTAAAAGAAGACGGTTCACAGGCTCAGTTGGATGAAAAACTGGAATTCAAAGTAATCGAATTCAACAAAGACGCTAAGAGAATCATCTTGTCTCACAGCCGTATTTTCGAAGATGCTGCTAAGGCAGAAGAAAAAGCAGAAAAGAAAGCTACTAAGAAGGCTGCTAAGAAAGAAGAAGCTCCTATGATTCAGAACCAGGCTGCTTCTACTACATTGGGTGACCTCGATGCATTGGCTGCTTTGAAAGAACAGCTTGAAGGTAAGAAATAATTCTTCACCTGAGATATTTCAAAAGGGATTACGACATTCGTAATCCCTTTTTTTATGTCTTCTACCAATTACCCCAATAACAAGATCCATTTACTCATCCACAAATCTTCTATGGATTCCAACTTAAAACACTTCTAAAAGTAAATAGACTTGTTCTTATCGATTATTTTTCTTTTCTTTGTTTCTCTGATTGTACTAACCTAAACATGAATCATGGAAGAGAAGCAAGAGCAACCATTAGTATGGATGCCTATAAAAACTTTTTACTGTAAAGAACTTCGAGTAGCCGAATTGCTACGCGAAGAAGGCATTGAATACTACTTGCCAATGGTATACGAATTGCAAGAGACAAAAGACAAAGAACATAAGTGTGAGCATGTTCTTGTTCCAGCCATTCATAATCTGCTATTTATCCGACATACATACAACAAAAGCTGGTGCAGGAAATTTGCACGTAACTTTCCTCTCCCTATATATTTTATGAAAAGGGAAAGAGACTGCGACGAATTCTGCATCGTACCGGACGATGAAATGCAAAACTTTATACGAGCTACAGATCCTAACATTCAAGGTACACGCTTTATTGATTCCGAGAAGCTAAAAAACAAAAAAGGATTCCCTGTACGCATCGCCAAAAAAGGACCTCTTTACGGTATCACCGGCAAATTCATACGATATGGAGGACGGCATTACATAGCAATTGAAATGAACAACAGCACAGCCTTACTCAAAGTGAGCTATACCTGGTGCGAAGAAATAAGCGGAAACGGAGCTCATGCATCAGAAACTGAATAAAAAAACGTGGACATCTTCATTACGAATGAAAATGCCCACGCTTTTTATAAAAAATTATTTCAATTATTTCACCAGACTTTCTCCTGTATTCTTCACTAAGGTAAGAAGCACTTTACCGTTTCCATCTAACAATGAAACAGCTCCATCCTCATTCTTTTCAAATGAAGCTACTTCATTAAGTGCTTTCAACACCTGTGTTTCCACATCCATATCCGGGCAAGCCATCATCGTAGAAATCATTTGTGAGAATTTCAAGGAAGCTGCATTGCCTTCTTCCTGAGAGAAACCTCCATTGATAATATTACAGCCCGCATTACCATGTACACGTTTTTCCTCAATATTAAATGCCAGGAACGGAGTCTTTTCCATCTTCTTCACAGCTTCTCCATTCACTGCTGAAATAATCCATTCTCCTGCCAGATCATTGATAGAAACAGCAGCCTGTACACGCTTTTCCAAAACAATGACAGTCTTACCTTCCGCATCTGTCAGTTCAATACCGGTTTCTGTTTCCGAATAACCTTCTACTTTATTAAGAGCTCCCAATATCTTCTGTTCCGTATCCATATCCGGACACATCATCCGTGTAGTAGCAATCTGACTGAAATGAATTTTTCCTGCATTGACAGAATCCAATTCAAAACCACCCATCATACGGTTGCAACCTGCACTACCATATACTCGTTTGGTTTCTGTATCCAAACCGATAAAAGGCATATTCTCATTTCCAAGTTTCTCTCCATCTACAGTTACGATATTCCACTCGCCTGTCAGATCTACTGTTTGTGCTGCTTTCTTACTGCTCATGCAGCTTGCCATCAGCGCTCCGGCACAAATAGCCGCAACACCTAAAAATGTTCTTCTCATATCAATTTTAATTTCTAAACTTCGCAAATATAACGATATATTTGAACAAAAGTTCAGCCCACCTGCATTTTTCCGTTTTTTATGTTTATATAATCTAATTATTCTTATCTTTGCATACTGAACGGTAACGTTTACCGGGCATTAAAATCATCAATAAAATAAATGAGTAAAGTATTAATTATTGGTGCAGGCGGAGTAGGAACCGTTGTTGCACACAAAGTGGCTCAACATCCTGAAGTATTTACAGAAGTGATGATTGCCAGCCGCACCCAGTCAAAATGTGACGCTATTGTAAAAGCAATTGGCAGACCAGACATCAAGACCGCTAAGGTAGATGCAGACAATGTAGACGAATTAGTGGCTTTATTCAACAGTTTTAAACCCGAAATCGTTATTAATGTAGCGCTCCCTTATCAGGATCTGACTATCATGGAAGCTTGTCTGCAAGCCGGAGTCAACTACCTGGATACAGCCAACTATGAGCCGAAAGACGAAGCTCATTTCGAATACAGCTGGCAGTGGGCTTACAAACAGCGTTTCGAAGAAGCCGGACTGACAGCAATTTTGGGTTGTGGTTTCGACCCGGGAGTAAGCGGCGTGTATACAGCATATGCAGCCAAACATCATTTCGACGAAATACAGTACCTGGATATCGTAGACTGTAATGCAGGTAATCATCACAAAGCGTTTGCAACCAACTTTAATCCGGAAATCAACATCCGTGAAATTACCCAGAACGGACGTTATTATGAAAACGGACAGTGGGTTACAACAAAGCCATTGGAATTCCATAAAGACCTGACATATCCAAACATTGGTCCGCGTGACTCATACTTGTTGTACCACGAAGAACTGGAGTCGCTGGTTAAGAACTTCCCAACTATCAAACGCGCCCGTTTCTGGATGACCTTTGGACAAGAATACCTCACTCACCTGAGAGTTATTCAGAATATTGGTATGGCAAGCATCGAGCCTATCAATTACAACGGCATGGAAATTGTGCCCCTGCAATTCCTGAAAGCAGTTCTTCCTAACCCACAAGACCTGGGAGAAAACTACGAAGGCGAAACATCTATCGGTTGCCGTATCCGTGGTATCAAAGACGGTAAAGAACGTACCTACTATGTATACAACAACTGTTCACACCAGGCTGCTTACCAGGAAACAGGTATGCAGGGCGTAAGTTACACAACCGGTGTACCAGCCATGATTGGTGCAATGATGTTCCTGAAAGGCTTATGGAAACGTCCGGGTGTATGGAATGTAGAAGAATTCGATCCAGATCCGTTCATGGAAGCACTGAATCAATACGGCTTGCCTTGGCACGAAGTATTCGACGGAGATTTGGAACTGTAATTATCTGTATTCTTGAATCTGTATAAACAAAGCATCATGCAAGTAGGAGATAAAGCCCCCGAAGTATTGGGACTGAATGAAAAAGGAGAAGAAATCCGTACAAGCGATTACAAGGGAAAAAAAGTAGTCCTCTACTTCTATCCCAAAGACATGACATCGGGATGTACGGCTCAAGCCTGCAACCTGCGCGACAACTATTCGGAACTTCGCGCAGCAGGTTACGAAGTAATTGGTGTCAGCATCAACGATGCCAAATCGCACCAGAAGTTCATCGAGAAAAACCAGCTTCCTTTTACACTCATTGCCGATACAGAACAAAAGTTAGTGCAAGAATTTGGGGTATGGGGTGAAAAAAGCATGTATGGACGTAAATACATGGGTACATTCCGCACCACATTTATCATAAACGAAGAAGGCGTGATTGAACGTATCATCTCTCCCAAAGAGGTGAAGACCAAAGACCATGCCGCACAAATCTTAAAATAACCAAGAAAAATATATGGCTAAAAAAGACGAATTGGAATTCGAAGGAGGAGTAGATACTCCTTCCAAGCCCAACAACAGCGAAAAGCTCAAGGCATTGCAAGCCGCAATGGATAAGATTGAGAAAAGCTTCGGTAAAGGCTCTATCATGAAAATGGGCGACGACCATGTTCAAGAAGTAGAAGTCATTCCTACCGGCTCCATTGCACTCAACGCTGCACTTGGTGTAGGAGGTTATCCCAAAGGACGTATCATTGAAATATATGGTCCGGAATCTTCTGGTAAGACCACACTTGCTATCCATGCTATTGCCGAAGCACAGAAAAACGGAGGTATTGCAGCGTTCATCGATGCAGAACATGCCTTCGACCGTTTCTATGCAGCCAAGTTGGGAGTAGACATCGACAACTTGTGGATTTCACAGCCCGATAACGGTGAGCAAGCTCTGGAAATTGCAGAACAGCTTATCCGCTCTTCTGCCATTGACATCATTGTTATCGACTCTGTAGCTGCCCTGACTCCGAAAGCCGAAATCGAAGGCGATATGGGAGACAACCGGGTAGGCTTACAGGCACGTCTGATGTCGCAAGCATTACGTAAGCTTACTTCCGCTATCAGCAAGACCAATACAACCTGTATCTTCATCAACCAGTTGCGTGAAAAAATCGGAGTAATGTTCGGCAATCCGGAAACAACAACCGGTGGTAATGCCTTGAAGTTCTATGCTTCAGTACGTCTCGACATCCGCCGCGCTACCCAGTTGAAAGACGGTGAAGAAGTTATCGGTAATCAGGTACGCGTAAAAGTGGTAAAAAACAAAGTAGCACCTCCATTCCGCAAAGCAGAATTCGACATCATGTTCGGTGAAGGCATTTCCCGCAGCGGTGAAATCATCGACCTGGGAGCAGAACTGGGCATCATCAAGAAAAGCGGCTCATGGTACAGCTACAACGATACCAAACTCGGACAAGGACGCGATGCAGCCAAACAGTGTATTCAGGACAATCCCGAACTGGCTGAAGAACTGGAAGGACTCATCTTTGCTGCACTGAAAGACAAAGAATAAAATTTCTTTCACAGAGAAATACATCAGAACCTTCTTCTGTATACGATATCCACAAAAGGATTTCCAGACAGAAGAAGGTTCTTTTTTATACCTTTTTTACCCGATGATTCTCCACAGCCTTTCCTCTAAAAACTGTAATGTTTTCCTCCTCCCCCAATCATATTTTCTCTTCAAAAATTAGAAAAAAACAAAATTTACATTTATATTTACCAACTCATACTGACTAGATAAAAGATAAACCTTATGAAACTAACATCCTTACTCGCCCTTACATGGTGCTGCTGCGTAGCTACCACCGGTATTGCTCAAGAAAATAAGACTTCCCTACCTTACCGTTTTGCCACAAGAGCTGAAGCACAGATGCTGGTAACAGACATAGACGACTACACCAGCAATTGGAATCAGTTTGATATTGAGTTCCGCCTGCAAAAAGTAGAAGGGAAAAAGTCTGAATTGCTACGTATGGCTATGGATGAAACCCGAAACTGGAGTGACCAAGAGAAAAGCAATGTAGAAAAAGCTTTCAAAACAATACAAAATCAAATCAGCAAGCAGAAATTCAACCTGCCTTTCCCTGAGGAAATTATCATTGTAAAAACAACTCAGAAAGAAGAAGGAGGAGCTACGGCCTATACCCGTAAAAACTGGATAGCATTAGGAGAAAAAGCGTTGAATGCCCCAATTGAAACACTGACTCAGGTAATGGCTCATGAACTGTTTCACATTCTGACACGTGAAAACCATGAATTCAAAAAAGCAATATATGCTACCATCGGATTTACCGTACTCGATAAGGAAATTATCTTCCCGTCAGATATTAACCAGAAGCGGATATCCAATCCGGATGTAAGCCGCTACGACAGTTATGCAACATTTACAATCGAGGGAGAAAAACAACCGTGTACAATGGTATTATATTCCGAAAAGCCTTATAGCGGAGGAGATTTATCCCAATACATGCAGACAGGTCTTATCCCTCTGAACGAACGCTATATACCCGTACAGGAAAAAGGAAATACTGTAATCTATCCGCTTACCGCTGCTACCGACTTTTATGAAGTAGTAGGCAATAATACTCCATACACCATTGATCCGGAAGAAATTGCAGCAGAAAACTTCCAGTATGCTCTTCTAAATACCGGTAATATAAAGACTCCTCAAATTATAGAAAAAATAAAAGAGGTATTGAAAAAGAAATAAATATCACGAAGCATATAAAACTTTAACCAATCTATGATAAAAAGTCATCGGCTGGACGATAGAGAACAGTTCTCTTCGTTCAGCCGACATTATTTTTACCATTTTATAAGTTTATAGCTTCTTATCCTTGCAACTGACGATGCATAGCTGCCGCAGCACGGCGTCCGTCGCCCATAGCCAGAATTACAGTAGCACCTCCGCGCACAATATCACCACCGGCATAAATAGTCGGAATAGACGACTGCATATCCTCATTTACTGCGATTGTACCTTTACGTCCCAACTCCAGTCCCGGAATAGAATTCGGAACAATCGGGTTAGGCGATACACCCACACTGACAATAGCCATATCGATATCGATGGTCTCTATAGCTCCCGGAATAGCAACCGGACTACGGCGTCCTGAAGCATCTGGTTCGCCCAGTTCCATCTTCTGCAATACCACCTGTTTTACACGACCCATTTCGTCGGCAATATATTCGATTGGATTATGCAAAGTAAGGAATTCCACACCTTCTTCTTTTGCATGTTTTACCTCTTCCAGACGAGCCGGCATTTCGGCTTCCGAACGGCGATAGATAATCATTGCTTTTTCTGCTCCCAGACGGCGTGCAGTACGTACAGAGTCCATCGCAGTATTACCGCCACCAATTACCGCCACACGCTTACCGAATGTGACCGGAGTATCAGAATCTTCGCTGGCAGCATCCATCAGGTTCACACGAGTCAGATACTCGTTAGACGACATGATGTTGATAGAGTTTTCACCCGGAATATTCATAAAGTTAGGCAGACCTGCTCCCGAAGCTACGAAAATACCCTTGTAACCTTCCTGTTCCAAGTCTTCTACACTGATGGTCTTACCCACAATACAGTCTTTTACAAACTGCACACCCATCTTCGAAAGATTGTCAATTTCTACATCTACAATCTTGTTCGGCAAACGGAATTCAGGAATACCATATTTCAATACACCCCCAATTTCGTGCAGTGCTTCGAATACAGTCACATCGTATCCCAACTTAGCCATATCACCGGCAAACGACAGACCGGCAGGTCCCGAACCTACTACCGCTACCTTAATACCGTTCTTTGCAGCAATCTGAGGAACAGAAATCTGTCCGCTTTCACGTTCATAGTCGGCAGCAAAACGTTCCAGATAACCGATAGCCACAGCTTCGTGTCCCATCTTCAAGTGAATACACTGCGATTCGCACTGTTTTTCCTGCGGACACACACGTCCACACACAGCCGGCAATGCACTGGTCTGCTTCAGAGTACGTGCAGCTTCGAGGAATTCTCCACGCTCTATGTTTTTGATAAATGTAGGAATATTGATACCCACCGGACAACCCTGCATACAAGACGGATTTGCACAGTCCAGACAACGTTTAGCTTCTGTTACAGCCTGTTCCTCGCTCAATCCCAGGTTTACTTCTTCCTTACGGCTGTGTGAACGATATTCCGGTTCCAGTTCGTTCATCTTTACACGAGGGATCGCAGTACGTTCCTTCGGCTTCATGCTCTTACGAAGTTCTTCACGCCAAGGAGCCTTACGGTCTGATGCCTCTCTTTCTGCCTCACAAGTATCAGGTTTTTCAACTTCCAATTTATGTATTTCAGCACGTTCAATATCCTTGAAGGCTCCCATACGTTTCAACATCTCGTCGAAGTCTACCTGATGACCGTCAAACTCCGGACCGTCTACACAAACGAAACGAGTTTTTCCGCCCACAGTGATACGGCATGCTCCACACATACCGGTACCGTCTACCATGATAGTATTCAGTGACACATCGGTAGGGATTTCGTATTTCTTTGTCAGCAAGCAAACAAATTTCATCATAATAGCCGGACCGATGGCAAAGCACTTGTCTACTTTCTCGCGCTTGATGACCTCTTCCACCCCTTCGGTTACAAGACCTTTCTTACCATACGAACCATCGTCTGTCATGATGATTACTTCATCGGAACTCTCACGCATTTCTTTTTCCAGGATAATCAAATCCTTTGTACGTCCTGCCAAAACTGTAATCACACGGTTTCCCGCAGCTTTCAATGCCTGTACAATAGGAAGCATCGGTGCCACACCTACTCCACCTCCGGCACATACTACTGTACCAAAGTTTTCAATATGAGTAGCCTTACCCAACGGACCTACTACATCGGTCACGTAATCGCCTTCATTCAGTTCACACAGACGGGTAGACGACAGTCCCACCTCCTGTACCACCAAAGTAATAGTACCTTTTACAGGATCGGCAGCAGCAATGGTCAGCGGCATACGCTCGCCTTTCTCTCCCACACGCACAATTACGAAATGTCCCGCCTTACGAGACTTGGCAATCAAAGGGGCTTCAATGACAAGTTTGAAAACCTTTTCTGAAAAATGTTCCTTTGAAATAATTTTATTCATTTTCTTACGCTATAAGTTAGTTATTTCTTTAGTATCCCCAGAGCCTGTAGAAATCATTCCGTAAAGACTGACCAGACACCCTGTCCAATCTCAAACAGACTCCATTCTTTCGATTTTAACCTTGCAAAGGTAGTATTAAGAAAAGATATACACAAAGAAATGAGCAAATTAACTCAACCCTGTAAGCAATAATTTATGGGATATTACGGTAGCTTTTCTCTGTTTTCAGGCTTCCAGTCTCCCTTTCTTTCTAACAAATATCAAGGAAACAAATTCCATAGTTCAATTGACAAAATGTAAAATCCCCCAATCTCTTTATCAGTACTGCAAGAGGATTGACAAAATGTCAAATCAGAGGCCTCTACACGACGATATTTGCCCCCAGGTACAAAAGTGATAAGAAAAAAGCCTGTTTTTCGAAATCAGGCAAACTCAAAAAGAAAGCTGTTCTTTACCATTACAAACACAAAACCATCAAAAAAGGGATTTATCAATCTTCATACTCTCCAAAAACCATCTATCAATAACATTATACTATTATCAAAAAGAAGATTCAGACAGGAGGGTTGATAACTGAAAATGTGAAAAAGTGTATAAAAACTGGGGTTCAAACCTCCCAAATTCTATCATCAGTATCGAGTACACACGGAACTAATGGCGTGAGCATACGGTATTAGTCACATCAGGCATTGATACTTGTATCGTTTGCCCCCGATTCAAGTATCGTTTCCTTCTATTACAAGTCCTTTCAAATATGTTTTCCAACATGTTTAGAAGGCATTTCATAAGAATTTAACTGTGATTCAGGCTTCATAAAGGCTCTTTTTGTACAAAATACGAGTTAGAAGGAAATGGCATTTTAGCTCTTTTTGATACAAAAACCCCTTTATTGATATCAATATGACTACACACTTTTAACAAAAAATTAATATATAAATAACAGTAGGAAAACTATATTTATATCACAAAATAATTATCTTTGTGATTAAAGAGATTAAATATATAGTGTATGGAGCTGAACCATAAAAGCAATAAACCTTTGCATCTTCAAGCAGAAGAAGTTCTTCGAACCCTAATCGATTCAGAAGAATATAAATCGGGAAAATACTTACCCAATGAAATAGAACTTTCACAAAAATTGAATATCTCCCGCAATACATTACGACAAGCCATTAACAAACTGGTTTTTGAAGGTTTATTGATACGAAAAAAAGGAGTCGGTACAAAAGTAGTACAAAAAGGTATTATAAGTGGAGTGAAAAATTGGCTTAGTTTTTCACAAGAAATGAAGATGTTAGGAATAGAGATTCGAAATTTCGAACTCCATATAAGCTGGAAAAAGCCCAATGAGGAGATTTGCAACTTCTTCAATATCGACAAAAAGAATCCTATAAAATGCATTGTCTTAGAGCGAGTAAGAGGGAAAAAAGAATATCCATTTGTATATTTTATCTCCTATTTTAACCCCAAAATACCTTTTACCGGAGAGGAAGATTTTACACGGCCTCTATATGAGTTGTTGGAAAAGGAGTATCAAATAACCGTAAAAACCAGTAAAGAACAGATTTCTGCCAGCCTGGCAGGAGAAGAAATAGCAGAAAAACTGGATATCAAAACCACGGATCCGATTCTTATCCGCAAACGTTTTGTATACGACACCAACAATACCCCAATAGAATATAATATCGGCTATTACCGTGCAGACAGTTTTACATATACAATTGAAGCTGAACGATAAAACTTGTATATCAAAAACAAAAAAAAGATGCGTAAGAGCCTTTCCGGCATTTACGCATCTTTTTTCATACACTTCAAGATTGTTACTTATTTCAACTTAACAAAAAGTTCACCTTCTACTTCGCTTGTTTCAATCTTATCTTCTCTCAATAACCAACCCAGACCCAAAAAGAAATCTTTATCTACCAGTTTGGTAGCTTTTTTAATCTGTTTTTGAGTTTTTCCATCATTTCCATTTAGTGTTTCCCAGATTTTTCCGGCAATTACACCTGCTTTTTCTTTCAACATAGCTCTTAGTTTAAATCGTATTTACAATTTATTTAACACGAATAAGTATTTGTGTCTTACGGCGCAAAAATAAACAAAAAACAAGACCTTCTTCTACTTTCCTTAAAAAAACTTTCATTTTAATAGTAAAAAAAGGGAACATTTTACAATTTTCCTTCTTTTTCGAGGAAATCCCCCCATATCGTTGCAGCTATTTCAACCATCTTTGCACAAGGACGTTTGGCATAATACTGGGCAGTACGCGCTTCCGGAGTTGCTACAACGGGCTCTTTTTTTGACAACCCCAGCAATTCTGCACAGTGTATGGTTCCTGTAACTTCCTTGAATTTTGCAGCCAGTTCCTGCACAAGAGCATAATTGGCAGCCTTACTTTCACGATCGGCTCCGGAAAGTGCACTACGCTCTAGTCCAGCCAACAAAAACATTCCACAAGCCGCCCCACATATTTCGCGCATACGCCCAATACCTCCTCCAAAAGAAGCAGCCATGCGCAGTGCCTGTTCGGGCGTAAATCCATAAAGATCGGCATAAGCAGCCACAACCGACTGCGAACAATTATATCCCTCCTTAAAAAGAGCTACAGCTTTTTCGATGCGTTCCTGTTTATTCATTTCCTGCAACATTATTTATAGGATTTCCATTCATATAAGCTTTTAAATTCTCGACCGCCTGTTTCATCAGACGTACACGAGCCTCACGAGTAGCCCAGGCTATATGCGGAGTTATAAAACAGTTTTTCAATTTTAGCAAAGGATTACCGGCTGAAGGTGGCTCAGCAGAAAGCACATCAAGTCCTGCTCCCAATAAACGACCTTCCACCAAGGCTTCCTCCAATGCTTTTTCATCAACCAGGCCACCTCTTCCTGTATTGATCAGAATAGAATTCCGTTTCATCAGCGACAGACGGAAAGAATTGACCATTTCTTTAGTCTCCTCATTCAAAGGACAATGAAGACTGACAATATCACAATTGTGAAACAGATCGTTCAACTCCATTTTTTTCACTCCTTCAGGAAGGCTATTCTCCGGTTTACTGGTGTATACACAAACTTCCATACCGAAGCTTCGCGCAATGGCCGCAGTAGCCTGTCCGGTATGTCCGAATCCCACAATTCCCATTTTCTTTCCTGCAAGTTCTATCAACGGAGTATTCCAATAACAGAAATCAGGCTGTGAACTCCATACCCCATTTTGTACTTCACTGGCATAATGTGCCACATGCTGAGTGATATTCAGAATATGCGCAAAAACCATCTGAGCTACCGACTGAGTGCTATAGGCCGGAATATTGGTTACTACAATTCCCCGTTTCTTTGCCGCTTGAACATCTACCACATTATATCCGGTAGCCAATACACCTATATATTTCAGGTCAGGAAGCGAATTGATTGTTTCTGCAGAAAGTACCGTCTTATTCGTCAATAATGCCTCAGCTCCTTCTGCCCGCCGTAATACATCACTTGGGGCTGTACGATCGTGTATCGTCAGTTCACCCAGTTCATTCAATGACTCCCACGAAAAATCCCCGGGATTCAATGTAAATCCATCTAAAACAACTATCTTCATTTCTATATTCTTTAATCTTTAAATCGTTCTCCCCATAGCTGAACCATCCGTTCTTTCAACTTAGCCTCAGCCGGATTATCTTGAGCATGCCAGATACGTCTCTGCTGCATTTCATCCGGTAAGAACTGCTGCTTTACAAAGTTCCCTTTATAAGCATGCGCATATTTATAATCTTTTCCATATCCTAACTGCTTCATCAATTTGGTAGGGGCATTTCTTAAATGAAGTGGTACCGGTAAGTTTCCAGTCTCCCGTACCATTTCCAGCGCAGAGTTGATTCCTTCATAAGCCGAATTGCTTTTCGGACTGGTTGCCAGATAAACGGTTGCTTCGGCTAACGGGATTCTTCCTTCCGGCCATCCTATCTTCATTACAGCATCAAATGCAGCATTGGCCAGCAACAATGCATTAGGATTGGCCAGACCGATATCTTCGGAAGCCGATATAACTAAACGTCGGGCAATAAAAGCAGGATCTTCTCCTCCCTCCACCATACGGGCAAGCCAATATAAGGCTCCATCCGGATCGCTGCCACGGATAGACTTGATAAAAGCAGAAACAATATCATAGTGCATCTCTCCTTCCTTATCGTATGCCAATGGATTTTGCTGCAAACGTTCCACTACTTTTTCGTCTGTAATGACAACCTCTTCCTCTCCATCGGCCTCTACCACCAGCTCCAGAATATTCAGCAACTTGCGCGCATCTCCTCCTGAATAGCGGAGCATAGCATCCGTTTCTTTCAACACTATTTTCCGCTCTCTCAAAATAGCATCACGGACTAAAGCCTGCTGCAGCAGTTCAAGCAAATCTTCTTTCTCAAGAGATTTCAGTACATACAACTGACAGCGCGACAAAAGCGGACGAATGACTTCGAAAGAAGGATTCTCTGTAGTAGCTCCTATTAAAGTCACTACCCCGGTTTCTACCGCTCCCAATAAGGAATCTTGCTGAGATTTGCTGAAACGATGAATTTCATCTATGAAAAGAATAGGACTCTGCTGGGAAAAGAAACGATTGCTACGCGCTTTCTCAATTACATCGCGTACATCCTTAACTCCAGAAGTCACTGCACTCAAAGTATAAAAAGGAGTTTCCAACTTATGGGCAATAATCTGTGCCAATGTAGTCTTGCCTACTCCGGGAGGTCCCCATAAGATAAAAGAAGAAATACGTCCCGCATCAATCATTTTACGCAAGACAGCCCCCTCTCCTACTAAATGCTTTTGTCCGATATACTCATCCAGCGTCTTTGGACGCATTCTTTCTGCCAAAGGTTGTGCCATATTCTGATACTCCAATTAGAGACACAAAAATACGTAATTCTACTCAAAAAAACCTTTAGTGATTCGGAAAAAAGCCAGACATAAGGGCAATAAAAAAAGGCGCTTTTCACAAAGAGCCTTTTTTAAGTTTTCAATAGGTATTAGTTTTTTTTTAAGGTAAAAAGATTGTTTTCAGGATAACGCCACAAAAATGCGGCCTTTTTTTTAGCTAACCAAATAAAAAAACATGTCTTAAAACACATTTCTGACATTTCTGGCATTTTCTTTTATTTTAAATCTGTTCATTGTCTTTTTTTGAAGCTTTTTCAAAAATAAGAAAAATTTATTAAATCGATACAAATTCATCCATTCAAAAATTCCCAAGTTATCCATCAGCAAAATTTACATAAAGTCTAATAGGTATATAACAAAAGAATGCTTATTTTTGCACACATAAAGTGTAAAAGAAAAAACCACTATGACTGAAATGAATGCAGCTGAAAGTTCAGAAAAGAAAAGTTTGAACTTCATAGAACAAATTGTAGAAAAGGATTTAAAAGAAGGTAAAAACGGAGGTAGAATACAAACCCGTTTCCCGCCCGAACCGAATGGTTACCTGCACATCGGACATGCCAAAGCAATCTGTATGGATTTTGGTATTGCACAGCGTTACGGTGGTGTATGTAATTTGCGTTTCGATGATACCAATCCTACAAAAGAAGATGTTGAATACGTAGAAGCCATTAAAGAAGACATTCAATGGCTGGGCTACCAGTGGGGAAATGAATATTATGCATCAGATTATTTCCAGCAATTGTGGGATTTCGCTATCCGTTTGATTAAAGAGGGAAAAGCTTATATAGACGAACAGTCGTCCGAAGAGATTGCTGCACAGAAAGGTACTCCTACCCAACCAGGTACAGAAAGTCCATATCGCAATCGTCCGATAGAAGAAAGTCTGGAACTGTTCCAGAAAATGAATTCAGGAGAAATTGAAGAAGGGAAAATGGTATTACGCGCCAAAATAGATATGGCTAATCCTAATATGCATTTCCGCGACCCAATCATCTACCGTGTAGTAAAAACCCCTCACCATCGTACAGGCGACAAATGGAAAGCATATCCGATGTATGACTTTGCTCATGGACAAAGCGACTACTTTGAAGGAGTAACACACTCACTTTGTACGTTGGAATTTGTTGTTCACCGCCCGCTGTACGATTTGTTTGTAGATTGGGTAAAAGACGGTAAAGATTTGGATGACAACCGCCCACATCAGTACGAATTCAACAAGTTGAACCTCAGCTATACTCTGATGAGTAAGCGTAACTTGCTGACTCTTGTAAAAGAAGGACTGGTTAACGGATGGGATGACCCTCGTATGCCGACAATCTGCGGTTTCCGCCGCCGTGGCTATTCTCCAGAGTCTATCCGGAAATTCATCGATAAGATTGGTTATACTACCTACGATGCATTAAACGACTTCGCTCTATTGGAAAGTGCAGTACGCGAAGATTTGAATGCACGTGCAACCCGTGTATCTGCTGTTCTGAATCCGGTAAAACTGATTCTGACCAACTACCCGGAAGGACAGGTAGAAGAAATGGAAGCCATCAACAATCCGGAAGATCCGAACTCAGCCACACACAAAATCGAATTCAGCCGTGAGTTGTGGATGGAACGCGATGACTTCATGGAAGATGCTCCGAAAAAATATTTCCGCATGACTCCGGGACAGGAAGTTCGTTTGAAAAACGCATATATTGTAAAATGTACCGGATGCAAGAAAGACGAAAACGGTAATGTAATAGAAGTCTATGCTGAATATGATCCTAACACAAAGAGTGGTATGCCTGAAGCAAACCGTAAAGTGAAAGGAACATTACATTGGGTAAGCTGCAATCATTGCCTGAAAGCTGAAGTCCGCTTGTACGACCGCTTGTGGAAAGTGGAAAACCCACGAGATGAAATGGCTGCTATCCGTGAAGCCAAGAACTGCTCTCCATTGGAAGCAATGCAGGAAATGATTAATCCTAATTCTCTGAATATTCTGACAGAATGTTATGTAGAGAAATTCCTGGCAGATGCCAAACCTTTGGATTACTTGCAGTTCCAACGTATTGGTTATTTCAACGTAGACAAAGATTCTACTCCAGAACATTTAGTATTCAACCGTACTGTGTCTCTTAAAGATACTTGGAGTAAAATCAGCAATAAATAAGATTGATTTATAAAAATCCTATTTTATCCAACGAAGAATTTGCGAGCCTCATCATAAATCAGCTTGCAGATTCTTCGTTATTCATTCATAAAAATTACCTACACATGAGACATGATTTAGCATCCAGCTTTAATACTCCCGAATTTCAAGCCATCAAACATAAATATGAAGAAATGAAGCAAAATCATACTCATGTTTATATGGAAAGCAACGAGTTGACCCATCTTGCAGAATATTATGCACATCAGGGAGACAGCAAAGCTTCGGAAGAAGTTATCAATTATGGACTACAACTTCATCCCGAGAATCTGGATATTCTTATCTACAAATGCAATAATCTGGTAGCCAGAGGAAAAATCAACGAAGCTTTTTTTCTATTGGAGACGATTCCCGATCAAAACGATAGAGAAGTAAGACTGACTTACGCCAACCTCTGTCTGGAACGTCAGGATATAGAAAGTGCAGAAGAAGTATTCAAACAACTTGCAGCAGAAGAAGATAATGATACCAACACATTGCTGGATATAGCCGATATTTACATGGATGCCAACATGGAAAAGATGGCTTACCACTGGCTACAAAAAGCTTACAGACAGGCTCCCAATGATATAGAAGTATTGGAATCAATGGCTGATTATCATTATTCGTTCAAAAGTGTAGAACAAGCTACCGTTTATTATAATAAACTATTGGATGAAGATCCATACAATCTATACTATTGGACAGAACTCACCCGCTGTTACCTGCAGATGGGCGAAATAGAACAAGCCATGGAATCCGTAGAGTTTGCACTGACCATAAACGAAAACGATCTGACATGTATTGAAATGAAAGGTTATTGTTTTCAGCTTTTAGGAGATGGTACTTCCGCATGCAAATGCTATAAGCAGGTAGAGCAGTCCGTTTCCAACAAAACACGGATTCGGATGGTACTGATGGCTTGCTATTTCATCGATAAAAAATACGATGAAACGATTCAATATTGCAACAAACTTTTGGAAAGCAACGACTTGGAAAACTTTGAAAGAGCCAATGTATATCATAAACGTGCTGTATCTCACTTAGCAAAAGGTGAATACGAAGAAAGCGAAAAAGACGTTATCAACGGGCTTACCTACGATGGAGAATTCAGTGAGCTGTATCTCGTTCAAGGAGAACTATTCGTATCCGAAGGAAAAATGATAGAAGCAGAATGTTCATTCAGAAAAGCAGAATCATTCGCAATGGAAAAAGCAGAAACTGCACAACAGGCTGCAACCACTTATATGAGATATGAACATTTTAAAGAAGCAGTTCAACTTTATCATTGGATAGAGAAAGAGTATCCAGAAGAGGTAAAAGACTTCTACAGCTACATCGCTTTCTGCTATTACCGCTTAAAAGATGAAAAAAATATGCTCAAGTATATGGTTCGAAGTTGTTTCTATACTCCAGAATCATTGTCTAATCCCCTATGGGGAGAAAAAGACATGGGAGAAGACCAAGACTTCTTTAATTTGGCAAGAATTGTTTTGAAGGAAATTCAAGAAGGAAAAATAAACGTTTCTTCGTTCTTATAATTTCATTTTTCAGCCTGCTCTACTTTTTTAAGTAAAGCAGGCTGATTTCTTCTGAAATTTATTCTACAGACTGATGATTTCCTGCAAGATTCGTACAGCCGAAACAACATCCCCAATTTCTTTAATCACCATACTGCGTTTTCCATTCTGTTCACGCAAGTTGCAGTTACGGGGATATTTAGACATATAGTCGATAATCTTTCCAAACGCCATACTCTGGTAATAAGGACTTTCCAGATTACTTACAAAGTATAGTGTCATGCGTCCGGCTTTCAAAATAACCTTTTCTATTCCCAAACGTTTTGCCAGTCGCCGGAGTGGAACAATACGAATGAGTTCTTCTCCTTCTGGTGGAATCTTTCCAAAACGGTCTACAAGACGAGCCTTAAAGGCTTCTACATCCCTGTCAAGTTCCAATTTGTCGAGCTCTCTATACAGCAACATTCTCTCACTGCTACTCGGAATATACTCATTCGGGAATAGCAATTCCAAGTCACTTTCTACCGTGCACTCGTCTACAAACTCTTCACCGCTGATTTTCTCCTCTCCAGCCTTGATTTCTTCTGCGTATAAGTCGGCAAACTCTTCATTCTTCAATTCAGTCACAGCCTCCGACAAAATCTTCTGATAAGTTTCATATCCCAAATCGGCAATAAATCCACTCTGCTCTGCACCCAGCATGTTCCCAGCTCCACGGATATCAAGGTCTTGCATGGCAATATGAATTCCACTACCCAAATCGCTGAAATTCTCTATCGCCTGGAGTCTGCGTTTGGCCTCAGGAGTCAGTGAAGACAAAGGAGGTGCCAACAGATAACAGAATGCTTTCTTGTTGCTCCGCCCTACACGCCCACGCATCTGATGCAAATCACTCAATCCAAAATTCTGTGCCTGATTAATAATAATGGTATTGGCATTGGGAATATCAATACCACTTTCTATAATAGTAGTTGCCAGCAACACATCGAAATCGTAATTTACAAAACCAAATATAATTTTTTCCAACTCTTCAGGCTGCATCTGTCCATGGCCAATACATACACGACAATCCGGAATATTACGCTGAATCATCGCCTTCAGTTCAGCCAGATTCTGAATACGGTTATTCACAAAGAACACCTGCCCGTTTCGGCTCATTTCAAAGTTGATAGCTTCCGTGATTATCTCCTCATTAAATGTATGAACCTCAGTCTGGATAGGATAACGGTTGGGAGGCGGAGTCTGAATCACTGACAAATCGCGAGCCCCCATCAGTGAAAACTGAAGAGTACGGGGAATAGGAGTTGCCGTCATAGTCAGTGTATCCACATTTACTTTTATCTGACGGAGTTTCTCTTTTACACTTACTCCAAACTTCTGCTCCTCATCGATAATCAGTAATCCCAGATCCTTGAATTTTACAGTCTTACCGATTATCTTATGCGTACCGATTAAGATATTAATATCTCCATTTTCCAGTTCTTTCAAGATACGGCTGGTATCTTTCGCCGTACGTGCACGACTCAGATAATCGACCTTACAAGGCAATCCTTCCAAACGCTTTTTGAAGGTTTGGAAATGTTGATAAGCCAAAACCGTAGTTGGTACCAGTACGGCCACCTGTTTGTTATCGGCTACAGCCTTAAAAGCCGCACGCACTGCAACTTCAGTCTTACCGAAACCTACATCTCCACAAACAAGGCGGTCCATCGGACGGTCGCTTTCCATATCCGCTTTCACCTCCTGAGTTGCTTTCAACTGGTCGGGAGTATCTTCATATAAAAAGCTGGCTTCCAACTCATGTTGCAGGAAACTGTCCGGGCTATATTTAAATCCTTTTTCCTGTCTGCGTTTCGAATATAACTTAATCAAATCGCGGGCAATATCCTTGATTTTGGTCTTGGTACGGTCTTTTATTTTCTCCCATGCTCCTGTACCCAACTTACTGATACGGGGTTGCTCTCCTTCTTTTCCTTTGTATTTGGAGATCTTATGCAACGAATGAATCGATACAAACACCACATCATCGTTCTGATAAATCAGCTTGATAACCTCTTGTGTCGTATTACCATTGGGAATACGTACCAGTCCGGCAAACTTACCGATTCCATGGTCGATATGTACGACATAATCTCCCGGCTCAAACTGATTCAGTTCTTTCAGTGACAAAGCGACTTTTCCGCTACGTGCCTTATCACTACGAAGATTATACTTATGAAAGCGGTCAAAAATCTGATGATCAGTAAAGATGCAACATTTTAGAGTATGGTCTACAAAACCTTCATGTAAAGTACGGTCTACCGGTTCAAAACTGATACGGTCTCCCCTTTCTTTAAAAATGTCTCGCAAACGGTCTGTTTGCTTCATACTGTCCGAACAGATATAAAGCTTGTAATTACGCTGCAAATATTCCGTCAGCACAGAAGCCACCATATCAAAATTCTTATGGAAAATAGGCTGAATAGAAGTGTTAAATTCCAAAGTAGCCTGGGGTGTACCAGTAGGCTTATGTCCGAAATCCACTCGCTTAAACTCCAGTGCCTTTACAGTAAACTCCGATCCATCCACTAGTTTCTTTTCCAGATTCATCAGTTCGGTCTGCTCTCCCTCGTAGGCCGTTAGTGCCTGTGGGGAAAGAGCCTCATCGCGCACTATCTGGATACGCTCACGGAGCCATAGAAAGTCCTTTATGAAAAGTACCGTCTGACGTGGGATAAAGTCGAGGAAACAAATATCGCTTTCCGAAGCAGAAATCAACTCCGGAACAATACTTACAGTTGTTTTCTTCTCTGTAGACAACTGAGTTTCGACCTCAAATGTACGGATACTGTCTATTTCATCACCAAAAAAGTCAATTCGATAAGGAAGTTCCGATGCAAACGAATAAACATCAAGAATACTTCCTCGCGTAGCAAACTGTCCCGGCTCGTACACATAATCTACATGTTCAAAGCCATACTCTACCAGCAGAGCCGTAATCTTATCAGTCTCGATGTGTTGTCCCACATCCAGTTTCAGCGTACGGTCGCTGAGATACTGGCACGACACCACTTTTTCCGCCAACGCATCCGGATAGGTCACGACAACCAAAGATTCCTGCTTTCCCAATCGGCTTAATACCTCGGTTCTCAGAATCTCATTCGCCGCATCTTTCTGTCCGTACTTGATGGCACGCCGATACGAAGAAGGAAAAAATAAAATCTGCTCATCACCGTTTACCTGTACCAAATCATGATAAAAATACCCAGCCTCTTCTACATCATTTAAAATAAAGACATAGATACCAGGAACCTTATCAAAGATTCCCGAAGCAAACAGAGAAGCACAAGAGGCGTGCATCCCCTTCAGATAAATAGTACGAATATCCTTATTGTCGAGTAATGACATCAACCCTGCTACATTAGGGTGAGAAGCATAAATACGTTGAAGTTCCGCTATATTCATTGTTCCTTTTATAGATGTCGGCAAAATTACAAAAATATTGCTACATTTGCATCTACCTAATCAGACAATCAATATGTACAACGATATTATTCAATTTCTTGACGAACACCGGCTGAAAGAAGCCTTAACCCAACTACATGCTCTCACCTCAGAAGCCGAAGACTGGCAATTGCAATCGAAAGCAGAAAATCTGCAAACCACTTACGGATATATGTTGCAATACGCAGCACAGGGCATGCAAGACCCGGAACAGGGCAAGCTTTACGAACAGTTGCGACGGGCTGCATACGAACTGGCCGATCAGACAGAATTAGTACGAAAGACTCTGAAAGGAAACGGATATTTTGCAAATGCATTTCGCAATGCCCGCCGAAATCCGCATCCATCCTACAAAAACATCTGTATTCAACTGGAAGGAATCACTGAAGATTTTGGCATGGCAGAATTGAATTACATGCAAGATGAAAAACAATTGCAAGCAGCCCAACTCGACATTGCTACCCGACATGCAAATAGTACAGATACCCTGTTCTCCAAGGCATGGGTTTCTCTGCTTTGGGAAGAAAATGATTTCAACGAAGCCAATGAATTGATGCAGTCGCTTTTAGTACCAGTTCTCGATCTGGCTGTTATGATTAGTGGTGTAACCTTGAGCTTGCTTCAGCTGTTCGATCCCAAGAAGTTCCAATTCCTTCTCCAAACATACCAATCTCGTTCCGAACATCTCATTTCACAACGTGCTTTAATTGGTATAGCTCTTGTAGCCTACTATCAGGAAAAACGACTGGCTCTTTATCCTGAACTACAGGCAGCTCTTTCTCTTTTAAGTGACGATACTAAAGTTATAGAACAACTTACCACCATCCAGATTCTGTTCCTTCTTTCCCGTGAAACAGAAAAGATTGACAAAAAGATGAGAGAAGAAATCATCCCCAAGATGATGCGTAATACAAAAATGCAAAGTCCTGACTTCAAAATCGAAGACATTGAAGACCTGGAAGACAAGAATCCGGAGTGGGAAGAAGATTTAAATCAAGTACAAAAGAGTATACAAGAATTGGGTGAGTTACAAATGGAAGGAGCTGATACTTATATGGGAACTTTCGCCCAACTAAAGAGTTTCCCATTCTTCCGACAGATTGCTCATTGGTTTTATCCATTCGACCGACAAGTTCCGGATATCATCGCTTTGTTCAACTCGAACAAGATAGCAGAAAAATCAATGATCAATATCCTGCTCCAGTCGCCCATATTCTGTAACTCAGACAAATACTCTTTTTGTCTGGCTACTGTTGCCATGCCTGAATCTCAACTTCAAATGTTAGGTTCAGAATTACCCAAACACGATGATTTGGTATATGGAGACTTCGACAAACTGAACGCTAAAATCCAGAAAGCCGATAATACCGATACCAGCAGCCGACAATATATACACGACTTGTATCGTTTCTACAAACTTTGGATGTACCGCAACGAACAGACTGATATCTTCAAAAACAAATTGGCTTTATGGAATTGTCAGGCACTCGCCCCACTTCTCCAGCAACAGGATACACTGAAGAAAATAGCCGGGCATCTGTTCTCCAAAGATTATATGGAAGAAGCAGCAGAACTTTATGAGAAACTAATCCGTACCGAACCGGATAATGCAGATTTATGGCAAAGACTGGGCTTTTCTTTACAGAAACAGAAGAAATATGCAGAAGCTGTCAAAGCTTATATGCAAGCCGATATACTTCGCCCGGACCATATTTGGACACTCAAGCATTTGGCACAATGCCATAAACGTATGCATGCGTACGAACAGGCACTGGAATACTTCAGAAAGGTAGAAGAGATGCAACCCGATAATCTCAATCTGCTGTTACAGATCGGACAATGTCTGGCAACTCTTCGTCTGTACGACAAAGCTCTGTCTTATTTCTTCAAAGTAGAATATCTGGAAAAAGCTCCGGAAAATGCACAACGAGCTATCGGATGGTGCTATTTCATGACTGGAGAATACGAAAAAGCATTGAATTTCTACCAAAAACTGCTTCATTCAGCTTCCCCACAAACAAATGACTATCTGAATGCAGGACATGTATACACAGCCTTGCAGAACATTCCACAAGCTATCGAATGTTACCGAAAAGCCGAAAAACAATGTTCTACCCATGAGGAGTTTATCAAATTGTATTTGGCCGACAAGGAAGCACTGATTGAACAGCATATTCCGACAGAAACTATTTACCTGATGCCTGATTTGCTATAAAGCAATCTTTATAACTTGAACGATGAAGATAGCAATTGAAGAAAGCTGGGAAAAAGCCTTGCACGAAGAATTCGACAAGGCTTATTTTATCAATCTTATTTCTTTTGTAGAAGAAGAATACAGCAAATTCCACATCCTTCCCAAAAAGGAAGATCTGTTTAATGCATTCAATCATTGCCCGTTCGAGAACGTAAAGGTCGTTATTTTAGAACAAGACCCTTATCCCACTCCAGGACAAGCTTGTGGACTAGCTTTCTCCGTTCCTTCTGTAACTCCCCAACCACCCTCTTTAAGAAACATCTTTAAAGAGCTGGAAAAGGATTTAAACAAAACAGTTCCAGTATCTGGATGTTTGGATAAATGGGCCAATCAAGGTGTTTTTCTCCTAAACTCTATTTTAACTGTTCGTAGCGGCCACCCCCAATCACATTGTAACAAGGGTTGGGAAACATTTACCGATGCCACCATTAAAAAGCTGAACGAACAAAGAGAACATCTAGTTTTTATGTTGTGGGGTAAATATGCCCAATCAAAAGCAAAATTGATAGACAAGCATACACATTTGATATTAACAGCTTCTCACCCCTCCCCTCGTTCTGCTCACCGTAGTTTTTTTGGATGCAGACATTTCAGTCAGGCCAATGAGTATCTGAAAAGTCATCATCTGGCTGAGATTGATTGGTAACTTTAATACCTAAAATCCGCAACTATCATCCAATACACGATTAAGGGTAGATTTATGAGT
>UQPQ01000032.1 GCA_900542985.1 uncultured Bacteroides sp. | reverse complement strand
TGATTATTACTGACCGTAACGGAAACAAACAGGAATATACCATAAAGAGAAGAAACTTTGGATTGCCGGTAATTCTTTTGAATGATATATGGTGGTGTAAATTTAATGCGATTGGAAATTCCAGAGACTTTAATGACCAGATATTATGTGCAGAAGATCCAACAAGACTTTCTGGACAGACAGTCTTGGATTATTTGAAGACTTGTGATAACGAGGATTTCCTTAAGGTATGGAATTCGGCTTATGGAGGAAATTCCGGTCAGGCCATGACACTTGTGTATAGTAATGAAAAGTTTACACTGGAAGGTTATAAGTCGAATGAATCGGTGCATATTAACCATCAGGATCCTAAATCATTGTCTCCGGAAGGATATGAAATGCCGACTTTCGATGATTATAAACGAATTTTGGGAGCTTTTGCGGTTCCAACAAGCCCGACTCCTTTTAATCCTAGTAATGGTGGTGCAGACTATCGAAGTGAAATCTTTATGGATAAAAGAGACGAAGTGCTGATCGGAGAACAAGCGATGTCGGATATTAGATTTATTACCATCAGCAGCCTGAAAGGAAAAGGAACTGAACCTCTTACTTTATATGGAGTAGGATGTCAATGGAGTGGAAGTGGTATTAATCATAACTGGCTGTTGTTTGCCAATTATAATCCTTCTACTACCGGTTGGTTGTTTAAGCCTACTAATGCTAATTTGGAGCATAATGGGGCAGCTGCTAATAATACCCGTATCGTGAGATTTAAGAAATCGGCGGTTGAATATATTTATGGTGTAGAATAATACATTCAAAATACTTAATGAATGATAAAAAACAAATAGCCTGAGAACAAAACTTGTCGGCTGATTGTCTAAGAAAGTGAAATCACGACAAGTTTTGTATTTTCAAATAAGGTATTATTTTTTTGTATTAGAATTGTATTTTTATTAAACAGATTAGAATGTCAATTATGAAAGAGATGTATGTGAAACCAGATGTTCAGGTAATGGAGTTTGAAGCAGAGGGAGTTTTGTGCAGTAGTAGTGACGGAGATCCCGGAGCAACTGCTCCTGATTTTGGTTGGGATGATTCATGGCCAACTAGTAGTGGTATCTGGTAAAATAGTACATACTTATGAATTTAGAATCTCGAATTATGAATAAAAGAATATTTTGGGGAATTGGAATTTTTTCTGTGGCGGTGTTAATGGGAGCTTGTTCTGACAATTACGAGAATTTGGGTAATGGAGAAGAGGAAATTCCGGGAATTGAGCCGCGTGAAGTAGTTTTCTCTTTGAAAAATTTTGAGGAAGATGACCGTTCAAGAACAAATTTGGAAGTAAACGAAAGTGGAGTGACTTTTACATGGGCTAAGGATGATACGCTCGGTATTTTCCCGTCACAGGGTGATCAGGTTTCGTTTGCAATGGATGAAGGAGCAGGTACGGCAAATGCAGTATTCTCTGGCGGAAGCTGGGAATTAAAAAAGAGTTCTACTTATTATGCGTATTATCCTTTCAGCAGAAAATATTTCGACGGTCAGAGTTCGAAGAACAAAATATGGGTAAACTATAAAGGACAGTCGCAAGATGGAAATAATAGTACAGCTACTATTGGAAAGTATGACTTCATGAATGCGGCCAGTACTTCTCCTGAAGAGGGACGCCTTTTGTTTGAATTTTCTCATTTGGGAGCCCTTGTTCAGTTATCGGTAACTGTTCCTGAGAAAATGACCGTTAAGAAAATGGCACTGGCCACCGAGAATGAGGAGTTTCTGATAGAAGGATATTATAATCTGGAAGATGAGATTCCTGCTTATGTGGCAGAAAGGAAAAGCAAGGTGCTTAGTTTAGCCATGAAAAATGTAGAGTGTGAAGCGAATGCCACTGTTACAGGATATCTGATGGTGCCTCCTACAGATTTGACTGGTAAAACTCTTACTGTCAGAGTATATGACGACCGGAACAAATTGTATTCTTATACATATCCGGCAGCAGGTGTTTTCAGAGCTGGAAAGTCTTATAGATTCAAGGTTGGGGTTACAGAAAGCACAGAAAACCCGGATGATTTGTACGATAAGATGGAGTTGAGCTGCAATATGGATGCATACCTGAAAGAGAATGCTAATTTAGGAGAAAATCTGAATGTAGCTGTTTTTGCAGATTTGTATAATGAGGGTGAGTTCCTGATGAAGCCTTTTGTGGCCGATAAAAACGGAAATCTGTCGTATACAGGTGGAACCATGTATTTTCCTGAAGACCATGATGTCACTTTGTATGCTGTATATGGAAAGCTGACAAACTGGACAGAAAATCAAGATATGCCTGCAGTCTATAAACATACAGTAAATGCGGAACAAACTGAAGCCAACTATATGGATAATGACCTTCTGTATGCAGCAAAGAAAGTCACATCGGATGGTAAAAATTCAGAAATCCTGTTTTCTCATGTATGTTCTGGTGTAAGAATCGGAGTAAAGGCTGCTGCTGGAACCAATGTAGCACCGGAAAAACAAGTTACTGTGACTTTGAATAATTTGTGGATGGCGGGTAATCTGAATATGAAGACTGGTGAGATGACACCGGATTCAGGCTCGCAGAAAGGTGCTGTAAGTTTGGGTAAAATAAATATGCTGGATAGCTTCGGAGATAATGAAACATATGCCAAGGCTACTGTAATACCTCAGAAACTGGAACGTGGCACAGAACTGTTTACGGTGAAAAATGGTAATAAGGTGTTCAAATACACAATTGAGAAGTTGAACGGATTGTCATTGGAACCAGGCAAGATTCATACGTTTGAAATCGAAATAGACGGTGATAGCAATATTTCAGTTTCAACATCGGTAGAAGACTGGGAAGTAGGTGAGACAATTATTATTGATACCGATAAATAAGAAACACTTTAAAACAGTAAAAGGATATATCTTTTAATCCATACTTAATGTATGGAGATAAATAAAAAGAATGTGGGAATAACATTTATTCCCACATTCTTTTTATTTTGTGGTGTGAGGTTTTATTTTTTCAGGATAATGATGGTGACTGCTGTAATAATAAGGGCAATACCGGCAGCAATAGTCAGTGAGAAAGATTCTCCGAATACAGTGATGCCTACGATAACGGCAGTTACCGGTTCCATTGCACCTAAGACTGAAGTCTGTGTAGCTCCAATGTGTTTGATAGCCTCTACTAAAGTCAGATTGGATACGACAGTAGGAATAATGGCCAGCAACAGCAGATTGACTCCAGTAGACAGGTCAGGGATGGATTGGAGGTTTCCGGAAATGCCCATGCCAGCCCAAAGTACGATTGTTCCGGCAAGGAACACATAGAAAGTCAGCTTTAGCCCCTGGAGATTTTTATTTTTCCGCTGACCTACGGCTACCAGGTAAAGAGCATATCCTACAGCCGAAAGTAATACGATGATGATTCCAGCTAAACTGGCCTTACCACTTGGCTCGGTATGAGAGAGTGCGTATACTCCGGCTATAGCCAGAAGAATGGCCGATATTCTCCATTTGGAACTTCTTTCACGGAAAAAGATCATCATCACTAAAGTGGTAATGATGGGATAGGTAAAATGAAGGGTTGTAGCGATACCCGATGGCATGAACTTATATCCCCAAAGTAAAAAGACGGATGAAATAAGGTAGAATATCGCAAGAAGTGATAATATCGTGAAATCTGTTTTTTCTATGCGGAAAGAATTCTTCCTGATTTTGAGCAAAATGGCCAAAGAAAGAGTGGCAAAAAGAAATCTGTACGACAGCACGTTCATAAAATCCATACCGTGTTGCATTGCAGGAATGGCGAACAGCGGGATAAGTCCGAAAGAAGCGGACGATAAAATTCCGTAAATAAATCCGTTTAATTTGTTCATTGTTTTGGGTTATATAAAAAACGGTTGCAAAGGTACTTAAAAAATGTAATGTTGCGATGTTCGGCAGAGGCTGGATTTTGGGGATAGCTGGTGAAATCTTGACCGATATGCAATGTAGCAGGAATAAAGAAGTGATGGTGAGTGTCGGATTCTTTAATCGGCGTCGCTGATTGTAAAGACGCCGTCGTTGGCTGTACAATCAGCGACGGTAATTGTACAGCCAACGACGGCGGATTGAATCTGTAAATAGCTTCGTGTTATAAAATGGCATTAAACAGATAGCCGGACAAGATGATGAAAAAAGCGACTGTTCCGAAAAAGATGCCTATCAGCTTCCATGTCATAACCTTTTTCAGCAGAGTAGCTTCCGGCAGCGACAGGCCTACTACTGCCATCATGAATGCAATGGCCGTGCCGATAGGAATGCCTTTGGCTACAAAAACTTCGACTACAGGTACGATACCGGCTGCATTGGCATACATCGGGACAGCCAGAATCACAGAAAGAGGTACGGCATACCAATTGTCTTTCGACATGTATTGTTCGAAAAATCCTTCCGGTACAAAGCCGTGCATGAAAGCACCGATACCAATACCTATCAGGATGTAGACAAGTACTCCGCTTACTATTTTCCATGCATCACGGATGATGGTGGGGAGTCGTTTTATAAAAGTAGTATGGTCTTTTTCCCATTCTCCGGTCTGAGCGGATGAGTTGGCCTGGATTTGTTTCACCCATTCGGTAAGGTAGGGGGTAAGTTGCATACGCCCAAGTACAAAGCCTCCTATCACGCCCAGCAGAATACCGCTGATGACGTAAATAAGCGTTACTTTTAGTCCGAAAGAGCCAAGAAACATGGCTACTGCAACCTCATTTACCAGTGGTGAAGTAATGAGAAAGGCGAAGGTAACTCCTAATGGGATACCGCCTTTGACAAACCCGATGAACAGCGGGATGGAAGAGCAGGAACAAAACGGTGTGATGGCGCCGAATAGTGAAGCCAACAGGTATTGCAATCCATACATCTTGTGGGTAATCAGGTAGTTTCTTAAACGCTCTATCGGAAAATAGGCGTTGATGATTCCCATCAGAATGCTGATGAAAAACAGCAGAATAAGAATTTTGATGGTATCGTAAAAGAAAAAGTTTACGGCCGCTCCGACAGAGGTGTTGGCATTCAGACCGAATATTCCGTAAACAAGCCAGTCTGCAAAATCTTGTATCATGTTTGTTATAATTTAATTCGTTGATATACGAACAATAATCCGACAATAAAAGCGGCAGACTCACAATGATGTGCTTGTTACTGCCGCCTGTTGTTAAACAATTCAGCTTATCAGAGACCCAAGAGTTTCTTTACATCGCTTTCTGTAGGAACTTGTCCTTTTATCTTTACCACTTCGTCGACAACAACAGCAGGAGTTGTCATGATGTTGTAATTCATTATCTCCATGATGTCGTCTACCTTGGTCAGTTTCACATCCAGATTGTTTTCTTTGATTACCTTTTCAATCACGTTGTAGGTCGACTTGCATTTTGCACAGCCTGGTCCCAATACTTTTATTTCCATATTTGTAAAATTTATATTAGTTATTCATTCTGTTTATAGATACATCATCCAGCAATAGTATATGCCTACGAGGAGGAATAGGATACCGACAATGTGTTTCATCCACTTCTGGATTTTTTGCATCTTTCCGTAAAAGTTGCCCATTTTTTGCACACTGAATGCCAGTATCCATGCAACGGCAAGCACCGGTATGGAAGTAGCAATGGCAAAGATGACAGGCAGCAGATAGCCGGCTGTAGCTGTAGCAGACATGGGTATCAGCATGCCGAAATAAAATACGCCACTTGTAGGGCAGAAAGCCATGGCAAAGAGTATACCTATCAGCAGGGCACCCCATCCGCCTTTTTTAGCAAGTCCTTCTGCATTCCCTTTAAATCCGAACTGAGGAAGATTTATTCTGTCGCCCAGGAGCATAAATAAGCCTATGACAAGTAACAGCGGACCGAGGAGGAGTTCTCCCCATGCACCGATGGTCTTCTGGATACCAAACATGCTTGCTCCCTCTTTCAGAACCAGTATCAGTATCACTCCCAGCAGGGTGTACGAAAGGATTCGTCCTAAGGTATAAAGCAGTCCGTTGCGGAAGATGCGTTTTCTGTCTTCGATGTCTTTGCCGATGAATCCGATTGCAGCAATGTTGGTTGCCAGCGGACATGGAGAAAGGGCAGTGAGCAATCCAAGCAGAAATGCAGTCAGGGCAGGAGTGGAACTATTGTCCAGTAGTGTCTGTAACCAATCCATACACGTCTTTTATTTTAGCATATTTTGGACTGTTTTTACTATTTCGCTTTTGAATGTATCCGGCGATTTACGGGCATTCCCAAAAGCGAATTTGGTCATGTTTTCATAACTCTCCTGTCCGTCTTTATATTTTACGATGAACAATGACGACCAGGTGACTTGGTATTTTTCCGCTATCTTCTCATTTTCCTTTTTGCTGATATCGATACTTCTGAATACTACATTTCCTTTTTTCATCTGTTCGGAGAAATTGGCCTCCATCGCTTCTCGAGTATTGCTTTCGATAGCCATACAGGTAGCGCAGCGCTGTTTGCCGTGAAAATACAATACTTCTACACGGTCTTGAGCAGTTGCATGCTGGTTGCCGGAGGAAGCTTCTTGTTGGCTTTGAATTCCAGTTTCATTCTTTGAATTGGAGTTCAGGCTACATGATGCTGCCATCAGACATACAGACATAAGAAATAAAATCCTTTTCATAGTTCTTCAATATTTTATTATTAGTAATTCGCAAAACAACGAACAATGTGGATAAAAAAAGAGTTTGCTTATTTACAGCAACTCTCTTTTTTGCATATTGGTTGTCCAAAGAAACCTGCAAACATCTTTTGGGCGATTTCCCAGTTTTCCTTGTTGATACAATATCTTACTTTGGGGGCTTCAATCTCTCCTTGAATAAGTCCTGCATCCTTCAACTCTTTCAAATGCTGTGATACGGTAGCTTTGGCAATAGGCAGTTCTTCATGGATATCTCCAAAAAAACAACATTCCTGCTCTGCCAGAAACTGAAGTATGGCTATGCGTGCAGGATGCCCCATCGCTTTGGCAAAACGGGCTATCTTTTCCTGCTCATCCGAATAGTTCTTTTTACTCATATCAATGTTTTGTTTGTTGTTCGCAAAATTACGAATATATTTGATTTGTGCAAAATAAATTGTAGTTTTTCTGTTTTCTGGTGCAAGGATAAAGAATGCTTTTTCTTGAGTATTTGATGAATAACAGTTTCTCGGTCTTTCTATTTACCACTTTTATCGTTATCTTTGTATATATAATCATTGTTTAAAAGGAAATGTTATGACACTAATAGATGGAAAAGCTGTTTCTGAACAAGTGAAACAAGAAATTGCAGCAGAAGTCGCTGCTATGGTTGAGGCAGGACAGAAACGTCCTCATCTGGCAGCCATTTTGGTTGGTCATGATGGTGGAAGCGAAACATATGTTGCTGCCAAGGTAAAAGCCTGTGAGGTATGTGGCTTTAAATCGACTCTGATTCGTTATGAAGAAGATGTTACAGAAGAAGAGTTATTGGCTAAAGTACGGGAACTGAACGCCGATGCCGATGTCGATGGGTTTATTGTACAGCTTCCTCTTCCCAAACATATATCCGAGCAAAAAGTGATTGAAACCATTGATTATCGCAAAGACGTAGACGGTTTCCATCCGATAAATGTAGGTCGTATGTCTATTGGCCTTCCTTGCTATGTATCGGCTACACCGAATGGAATCTTGGAGTTGCTTCGCCGTTATCAGATTGAAACGCAAGGTAAGAAATGTGTAGTGCTGGGACGAAGTAATATTGTAGGAAAACCGATGGCTGCACTCATGATGCAGAAAAGTTATCCGGGAGATGCTACGGTAACGGTTTGCCATAGCCGCAGTAAGGATCTGGTAAAAGAATGCCGTGAGGCGGATATTATTATAGCTGCACTGGGACAACCTAATTTTGTCAAGGCTGATATGGTGAAAGAAGGAGCGGTAGTGATTGACGTGGGTACAACACGTGTTCCGGATGCTTCTAAAAAGTCGGGATTCAAGCTTACGGGAGATGTGAAGTTTGATGAAGTGGCTCCGAAGTGTTCTTTCATCACTCCTGTTCCGGGAGGGGTAGGACCAATGACAATTGTTTCATTGATGAAGAATACCTTACTTGCAGGAAAGAAGGCTATTTACGGATAACCTTTGGCAAATGAAAAATTGGATAAATAAAATAAGCAAACGGCTGTTGTGGGTGGCTTGGCTTCTACCTGCAACAGCCGTTTCTGCACAGACAGACAGCCTTTCGCTTTTGTTTGTAGGCGATTTGATGCAGCATAAAAGACAGATTGAAGTCGCCTCCCGTCCGGATGGGAGTTTCGATTACAGCACTTGTTTCCGTTACGTGTCTTCTGAAATCAGAAAGGCTGATTTGGCTATAGCCAACTGGGAGGTTACATTGGGAGGAAAGCCTTATACAGGTTATCCTGCTTTTAGTGCACCGGATGAATTTTTGCTTGCAGCCCGTAAGGCTGGCTTTGATGTTTTTCTGACAGCGAATAACCATTGTTTGGACAGAAGGGGTAAAGGTCTGGTGCGTACACTCGACAAGATGGATTCTCTGCGGGTATTTCATACCGGCACCTTTCGCAATCAGGCTGAACGGGAGAGGGAATATCCCTTGCTGGTAGAACGGAAAGGATTCCGGATTGTTTTTCTGAACTATACTTATGGAACCAATGGCATACCGGTGAGCAGTCCGAATGTAGTGAATTATATTAACCGTTCTCAGATACGGAATGATGTTTTAAGAGCACGTCTGATGAAACCCGATGCGATCATTGCTTGTATGCATTGGGGAATAGAATATCGTTTGCTTCCGGAACAGTCGGAACGGGAGTTGGCGGAATATCTGCTCTGTTTAGGGGTAGATCATGTTATAGGCTCTCATCCTCATGTGCTGCAGCCTATTGAGGTAATAGATAACGCGAAGACACCGGAAAGACATGTGGTAGCCTATTCATTAGGGAATTTTATATCGAATATGAGTCAGCGCTATACAGATGGTGGGGCGATGCTGAAATTGGTATTGAAAAAAGTGAATGGAAAAACGCGTCTTGCAGATTGCGGATATACTTTTGTGTGGACTTCAAGACCGAATTTGAATGGTAAGAATCAGTTTTTATTGTATCCTTCGAACAAGAAAGAACTGAATGGCTTGGAAAAAAATAAAATGTTTCTTTTCCTGCAAGATGCTAGTAATCTGTATGATAAGCATAATAAAGGAATAAAAGAATATTTTATTGAATAAAAAAAGAAGGCAAAATGTTTGCAGAATAAAAAAAAACATATACCTTTGCAATCGCTTTTCGGAAGATAGTCAACATGGTGACTATAGTTCAGTTGGTTAGAGCGTCAGATTGTGGTTCTGAATGTCGTGGGTTCGAGTCCCACTAGTCACCCTCTCTCTTCCGTAAGCTAAGTTATCAAATATGGTGACTATAGTTCAGTTGGTTAGAGCGTCAGATTGTGGTTCTGAATGTCGTGGGTTCGAGTCCCACTAGTCACCCAACTTAATGAAAGGTTCTCTGAAATACAGAGGACCTTTTTTATTTTTTATATTTGCCGCTTCGGTTTTTCTTCATATCTTGGTGCTGATTATAAAATCTATATACTATGGGGTCGTTTAAACAGAAACTTTTATGCCTTTTCTTTTTTATCGTGGTAGTGTGTGGTGGATACGGACAAAATGCTCAATTTGTAAATCCATTTATTGGAACGGGTAAGTGTAACGTATCTACTTTGTGGGGGAATTATGGAGGTACTTATCCGGGAGCTACGGCACCGTGGGGAATGGTTCAGTTGACTCCTGAAACCAGCATTCGTCCTTCTGAATCCGGTTATTATTATGAAGATAGTTCAATACGTTCATTTTCTTGTCTGCATCACTTGAGTGGTTTTCCTAATGGCTCTTCCGGATATTTGCATTTGGCCTTTTTGAAAGGCAGGGTGAATAAGCTCGCTTCGGATTTTTCAGGACGTGCTTTTTCTCATGCCAAAGAGCAGGCAATTCCCGGTTATTACGGTGTTTCTTTCACAGATGGTGACCGGGTAGAAATGACGGCATCTGTACATTCAGGTCTGTTTCGCTATAGTTCTTCTTCGGATACAACAACAGTCGTAATCTGGGGAGCCGGAAATTTAAATATTCGGGATTCTCAGACAGTAATGGGAAGCTTTATGCATTCACTGGTTCATTTTCAGACTCCTTTTTATGCTTATGAAATAAAGAACGATACGGCTTATCTTCATTTTGCGGGAAAACATGCAGAGATGCAACTGATGGCTGCAGTATCGGCATCTGCGTCAGGAGTGGAAAAGAGTGAAATGAATCGCGTGGTAGAGATTCCGGGATGGGATTTTGAGCAACTCAAAGCACAGACTTATGATGCATGGAACCGGGAGTTGTCGTGTGTAGAAGTACAGTCTGATGATGTTGAAGCTATTTGCCAATTTTATACGGCTTTATATCATTCTTTTCTCTATCCTAATATCGTATCCGATGCAGATGGAACTTATAAGGGCAGGCAGGTTGCTTGGGGGCGTATGTATGGTAATTTTTCTCCGTGGGATACTTTCCGCACCTTGCATCCATTGCTTTCTCTTTTGAAGCCGGACAGGCAAAAGGAAATGATTTGTTCGTTGATGGAAGAATATGAGAGCAACGGAATGTTTCCTCGTGCTCCTATGACAGGATTGCACTATGCCCCTTTGTTGGTAGATGCTTGTTTTAAAGATGCGGCTGATGTAGATGAACGGAAGTTGTGGGATGCTTTGATGGCGTATCAGCAAGCGGAGTTTGCCGGAGCCTTCGGAAAAGAGTATAATCAGCGTGGTTTTATAGATGCATCGTTGGAAAAATCAGTCAGTGTAACTACCGAGTATGCTTACGACGATTGGGTATTGGGGCGATTGGCAGAAAAGGTAGGAGAAGATGTAACTTCTTATTGGAAGCGTGCACGAAATTATCAAAATCTGTTTGATGTAGAAACCTGTTTCTTGTTGCCAAGGGGAAAAGATGGCTTTTTACGGGAAAGTGGTGAATTGGGCTTTCAGGAAAGCACCAAATGGACAGCCTCCTGTTTTGCTCCTCATGATGTAGCAGGACTTATCCATCTTTGGGGAGGTGATTCTTGTTTTGTGGCTTGGTTGGAACAAGCGTTTGACAAAGGTCGTATTGTTTTTGATAACGAACCGGTGTTTCATTATCCTTATCTGTTTACATGGGCTGGTCGTCCGGATATTACCCGTCGTTATGTACATCAGATCTTAAGAGAGAGTTATAGCAATACCCCCGGTGGATTGCCGGGTAATGACGATTTGGGTTCGATGTCCAGTTGGTTTGCATTTAGTGCAATGGGTATTTTTCCTGCTTGTCCAGGCTCGGATGAATATTTGCTGACTGAACCCTTGTTTGATAAGGTGCGGATTTTTCGTTCTGGAAATATAGAATTGGAGATTAAGAAAAATGATACAGCCTTTTCTTCAGACCGGTTACCATTTGTTTGCTTGGGTGGAAAACGCATATCAAGGTGGTTTGTGTCGCATCATGAATGGATGAGAGAAAAGGTGATATCTTTTGAAGAATCAGATTCTTCGGGAAAGAAGAGTGTTCAGAAACGACCGTATTCTCTTACACAAGATGCTCCGGAGTTTGAAGTTTCTTCTGTACGACTGGCAGATTCTGTGATGTATTCTGGCGGTCTTAATGCGTTTCTGTTTACGGTGAAGAATAAGGGAAGTGTTGGTTCGTATTTGGCACAAACAGCTCTTGAAAATCGCTATAATGTGTCAATGAGGATTTTATTGGAGGCAAATCAGAAAAAAGCAGATACATTGACTTTTTCATTGTATAGAGAAGGAATTCATACACTTTCTTTTGCGGGTAGAGAGTATACAGTGCAGGTTTTGGATTCTGTCCGAAGAACCTCTTCTTTGCTTTGTACTTCCGTTTCCCTGCCTTCTTTGTGGAAGTCCGGTGAGCAGGTAGAAGGCCTGTTTGTTTGTAAAAATGTGTCCGGAAAGCGTGGAATATATACAGTACCTTTGTATTTAGGTGATACGCTGGTTGAAACTAAATCTTTGGTTTTGGAGCCGGGAGAAGAACAAACGCTCTGTTTTTCTTTGTGTGTGAATAGAGCTGGTATGTACAAGGTGCGGTTGTTGGATAAAGAAAAGAGGGTGAAAGTCTATTCAAAGGCGCAGGAAGCATGTGTATTGGATTTGGACTATGGTAGAAGAAAAGGGCAATGTATACCCGATAATTCTGGGTTTGAAAATAATGGAACGGCCTGTGGTGATTTGCAATGGGGGCCAAATTATGTACAGACAGGGGAAGGCTCTTACATTACTTTACCTGCTGCGGAGAGTCTGATGGAAACAAGGGAAGGACTGACTCTGTTGACTTGGATTGCTCCTCAGGTGCCTGTTAAGCCACATACTTATGCTGATTTCTTTACAAAAGGGGATTATACGTTAATGAAAATGGAGGGTCCTCAGTCTTTGGTCTTTTTTGCTGGAGGATGGGGAAGAGGTATGTGTGAAGTTCGTGTTCCTTCCGATTGGTATACAGCCTGGCATCAAATAGCTGGTGTATGTACGGGAGATAGTTTGAAGCTTTATATTGACGGTCGTTGTGTACAGGAAATCGCCGTGTCGGGTAGATTGGAAGAAACTGAAGTTTCTTGGAATATCGGCCGGAATGCTGAGATGCCATTCAGTCGTTTTTCGGATATGAAGTTTGGTAGAACACGTATTTACGGAGCAGCTTTATCTGATGATGATATTGAAGCTTTATATCATGCCGAAAAGGACTGTTTCCGGTAAAACATCTCTATGGATAAATTGTAGAAAGAGCTGATTATTATTTGAATATCCGTGAATCTGTTTTTTTGCATATTCTAAATATTTTATTATATTTGCAAAAAAAATATAAAATAACGGTATATGAAATTACGGACAGTTGGCAGATTAGGGGTTATCCTTTCCATTATCTTATTCTGTATAGGAATAGGAGTGTATAGCTTTACCCAGTTAAGCTTGGTCGACAAGGGGAAAGATATACACCTTGCTGCTTTTGTTCCTCGTAATTGTATGGGAGTGCTGGAAACCGATAATTTCGATTATTTCATGAATGAGTTTCCCCAGACGGCCTATGCCGGTCAACTGGATACTCTGCAAAGAGCGGGGCTGTTAAAATCTGTATTAGGAGGTCTTTCCCGCTATACAGACAGTCCGGCACACGACTGGTCCAATCAGGTAAACCGAATGATGATTAGTTTTCACGAGCCTGGTTCTTCACGTAATCTGGTTATCTATTTCCAAATGAACAATTCTCAGGAAGCATTTGTGAAGTCTGTTTTGCAACGGACAGGACATTCGTTTGAGGCCAGAAAGGAGAAATATCGGGGAGAAGACATCTGGGTATATCCGGTAGACAATGGTGATTTTGTTTCCGCATATATGGAAGATGGCTTATTGGCGCTCAGTTATCAGAAACGATTGATAGAACAGGTGATTGACGCTTCCAAAGATCAGACTTCTCTGGATACAGATGAGTCTTTTAAAGCCATTTACAGTCCTAAGTCGTCTAATTTTATGACGCTGTATACTCATTCTGCCTCTGTTCCTTTGCTGGATAAACCGGAGTCAACTCAAGTTTGGAGTGAATTTGACATCCACTTGAATAGTGAAGTGTTATATCTGAGTGGCTTTATGTATGAGCCTGATTCTTGTTTTCAGTCTTCTTTGCTTCGTCTGGAACAGGTGAAGCCTTCTTATGAATCGGAAAGCATGCTCATTGTGTCCGGTCAGAGCCGGATTGATTCTTGTGTCAGTCAGATCGCTTCTATTTCCTATCATTCTCTGTTTGATGAATGTATATCCAATCTTTCTCGCGATGCCTCTTATATGATGGTAGCCGATATGGATAAGGTAGCCGGTCAGATAGACAAGTATGCCCCTTATTTACCTTTGTTTATTAAAGATCATATTTATCTGTTCCGCTCTTTTATTCTTTCTGTACAAATCACAAAGGTGGGCAATAAGCTGTCTCATATCTTTGTCTTTACTTACAAAGAATAAAGTTACCGGAGTCTGTTTTTGTGGAAATGTGGGGCAGCCTTGAACTGGAAGTAGAAAAGAGACACCACAGTCAGCATAGCTCCAAATAAATAAGCCATCCGGAAACTGGCTATTTCGGCAATATATCCTCCAGTCAACATTCCGATTCCAAGTCCTACGTCCCATGAAGTAAGATATGTACTGGTTGCAGTTCCCCGCTGATTGTTGGGAGCCAGATTGACAAATACAGTATTGTATGCCGGAAACATAACTCCAAAGCCGATACCCAATAGCAGGGAAATCAAAAAGAAGAGAATGGTGACAAACGTCTTGTTCCATTCTATCAGCCATCCGCAAGCTGTCAGACTGAAATAACACAGGCAGACTAAATATAAGCCGGCATGAATCACTTGGGTGATTTTCCCTTTGTCGACCAGGCGGCCGCTGAACAGTCGGCTGACAGCCATTCCAACAGCCATTAAAGTAAAGAAAAATCCGGTTTCGGCTGTAATTCCGATTTGCTGGGCATACATGGCTACATAGTTGGTGGTCATTCCGTAAGGAATAGAAAGCAACAGAAGACTGAGGCCGGCAGGCAGTCCCTTGATAAGTATAAACCGGTCGAGTGAAATAGGCTCTCTTTTAACCGGTGGCTTATATGGTGTCTTCACTAAACTTGCACATAGAAACCCCAATATACATGCACCCAGCGAATAAGAAAAGATAGTGATATAAGATACTCCTGCATTATGTAGAAACAATCCGATCATAGGACCTATAGACATTGCCAGATTGTTAGCCAGTCCGTAATACCCCAAACCTTCCCCTCTGCGTGAAGAAGGCATAATGTCGATGACTATTGTATTACCTCCTACCGTAACCATTCCGAAAGATACTCCATGTACGATACGGAAAATGATAAATAGGGTAAGTAATCCTGCTATCATGTATCCGGCAAATATCATCATAAAAATGAAATAGGCAAACAGATACAGAGGTTTTCTGGCAAAGGTATCCAGCAGATAGCCGGAAAATGGCCGGATGCATAAGGAGGAAATGGTGTAGCAGGACAATACAAATCCAATAGCTGTATTTGAAGCTTGAAATACCTCCGACAAGTAGAAAGGAAGAATCGGTGTAAGCAACCAGAATCCGAAGTAAAGAAGAAAATTGGCCGCTAAAATAAAGCAGTAGCTAGGGGTAACCAAACGTTCCTTAGGCATAGTACATGCATTGAAAGTGAATAAGAAAAAGGTAAGAGTATGTCAGAAAAAGGAAACATACTCTTACCTTTGGAGTAAAATAAATATAGTGAGATAGGCTTATTAATTTGCCGCTTCGAACTCTTCCAGGAATCGAGTGTCGTTTTCAGAGAACATACGCAAGTCTTTCACCTTGTATTTCAAGTTAGCAATACGTTCAACTCCCATACCGAATGCATAGCCGGTATATTCCTTGCTGTCTATACCGTTAGCTTCAAGTACAGCAGGGTCTACCATACCACATCCCAGAATTTCTACCCATCCTGTATATTTACAGAACGGACAGCCTTCGCCACCGCAGATGTCGCAGCTGATATCCATTTCGGCACTAGGTTCTGTAAATGGGAAATACGACGGACGTAGACGGATTTTAGTTTGAGGACCAAACATTTCCTGAGCAAACTGGAGCAATACTTGCTTCAAGTCGGTAAACGATACATTCTTGTCGATGTACAAACCTTCTACCTGGTGGAAGAAGCAGTGTGCACGGTAGCTGATAGCCTCGTTACGGTATACACGTCCCGGACAGATGACGCGGATAGGAGGTTTGGAAGTTTCCATTACACGGCTCTGTACAGACGAAGTGTGTGTACGGAGGATAATGTCCGGATGGCTTTCAATGAAGAATGTATCCTGCATATCGCGTGCCGGATGGTCTTCTGCAAAGTTCATGGAAGAGAATACATGCCAGTCGTCTTCCACTTCAGGTCCATCGGCAATAGTGAATCCCAGACGGTTGAAGATGCTGATGATTTCGTTACGTACAATACTCAGCGGATGACGTGTACCCAGATCTACAGGATAGGCTGTACGTGTAAGGTCGAGTTCTGCTGCACCATTATCCTGGTTTTCGAAAACCTCTTTCAGTGCTGCAATGCGTTCCTGTGCACGGTTTTTCAGTTCGTTCAACTTCATACCTACTTCCTTCTTCTGTTCGGCAGGTACATTACGGAAATCGGCCATCAAAGCATTGATAGCTCCTTTTTTACTTAAGTATTTGATACGTAAAGCTTCCAACTCTTCAGCGTTGTTGGCTGTTACACCTTCTATTTCTTGAAGTAACTGCTCTATTTTTGCTAACATATTCTTTTTAAACTTTATTTTCGTAAGCGCAAAGGTAATTATTTAAACTGAAATTTTTTCTTTTCATCGTATAAAAAGAAAAACTCCTCCTTAAAATTGGTCGAATGAAAGAAAAAATAGGTACTTTTGTAGCCGATTTTTCAGAGGATAAGATGAAAAAAATAACTTTTGGATGCTGTTTGCTTGCGCTTATGGCTTCTTGCGGAGGAGGTAAAAAGAATATAGATCCCTTCGAGTCATTAACAAAAGAAATTGATTCGCTTCAACAGGGGACGGATCAGACAATGTATGCAGATACGGGGGTTGTAATAGACGACCAGGTTCCGGTGACTGCTGATGAAAGTTTTGCCGATTTTTTCTACAATTTTGCGTCGGATGAAGAATTCCAGCGCTCACGTATTATTTTCCCTATTTCCTATTATAAAGGTAAAGAAGTAATACGATCTTCGAAACAAGATTGGAAATACGATGCATTGTTCAGTCGGCAGACCGCTTATACTGTTTTGTTCGATAATGAAGAAGAGATGGAAATGGAAAAGGATACCAGTGTACATAGCGTACAGGTAGACTGGATTTATTTGAACAAGAAAAAAGTAAAGCGATATTATTTTGAACGCGAAAATGACCGTTGGTTTCTGGAAGCCATGAACCTGGAGCAAGTCGTAAGAGATGATAGCAAAGGAGAAGATTTCCTTTCTTTTTACGAACATTTTGCCAGCGATTCTGTGTTTCAGCGAGAGCGGCTGCATAAGCCCTTGCTGTTTGTGACTGCCGATCCTGAGGATGAGTTTCAGATTTTGGAAACGACTTTGGATGAGGGACAATGGTTTGCTTTCCGTCCTCCTATGATGAAGGATAAACTGACCAATGTGCGTTACGGACAGAAAGAAACAATGGAGTCGGAAACTAAAATTGTAGAATTTAAAGGGTTCGGAAACGGTTTCAGCAATGTGTTGTATTTTGAGCGTCGTAACGGTATCTGGAAGTTGATGAAATTTGAAGACTTAAGCGATTAAAAACCCATGAAAGACTTATACAATTACTCTTTGCTTCCGCACAATACATTTGGTATGGATGTACAGGCTGCCCGTTTTGTTGAATATACATCGGTGGCCGAACTGATAGCTTTCCTGAGAGACAACAAAGAGGAGCTTTCATCTTTACTTCATATAGGTGGAGGCAGCAATCTTTTGTTCACTCAAGACTATAAGGGAGTAGTGCTGCATTCAGCCATAAAAGACTACTACATAGTAAAGGAAACTGAAACAGAGGTGGATATTTGTGTAGGAGCCGGAGTGGTATGGGATGATTTTGTGGCATATACCGTATCGAAGGGATGGTATGGCGCAGAGAATCTTTCGCATATTCCCGGTGAGGTAGGAGCATCTGCTGTGCAGAATATCGGTGCGTATGGAGTTGAGGCAAAAGACCTGATTGTAGAAGTCGATACAGTAGCAGTAGCCGATGGCAGTATCCGTCATTTTACAAACGAAGAATGCCGGTATGCCTATCGTGACAGCATTTTCAAGAAAGAGCTGAAAGGACAGTATATTGTGACACATGTCACTTATCGTCTGAGTAAACAGCCTGTATATCATTTGGAGTATGGAAACATACGTGCCGAGCTGGAAAAGGAACAGGGTGAATTAAGCCTTGAACAACTTCGCCGTGTGATTATCCGTATCCGTACAGCAAAACTGCCCGATCCTAAGGTGATGGGAAATGCAGGCAGTTTCTTTATGAATCCCATCATTCCTGTTTCTCAGTTTGAGGAGTTGAAGCGGAGTTATCCCGATTTGCCTTCTTACCCTGCTGCAGAAGGTTGGGTAAAAGTACCTGCCGGATGGCTCATAGACCGTTGTGGATGGAAAGGAAAGACGATGGGACGTGCCGGTGTACACAGCAAGCAGGCGTTGGTCCTGGTCAATTGCGGAGGAGCGACCGGATGCGAAGTAATCCGTCTCTCACAAGCCATTGTCGATTCGGTGAAAGAAAAATTTGGTATCACCATCCATCCGGAAGTCAATTTTATTTAAAAACAGAATCAAGATGAAGATTACAATATTGGGCAGTGGAACCTCTACAGGAGTGCCTCAGGTAGGCTGTACGTGTGAAGTCTGTACCAGTACCGATCCACGGGACAACCGGTTGCGCTGTTCGGGGCTGGTAGAAACAAATGGAGTGCGTATTCTGATAGACTGTGGTCCCGATTTCCGTCAACAATGTCTTCGTCTGAAAGATTTTCAAGCAATACATGGGGTACTTATTTCTCATGAACACTACGACCATGTAGGAGGATTGGATGACTTGCGTCCTTTCTGTTATTTTGGTGATGTTTCTGTGTATGCCGAAGATTATGTAGCCGACCGATTACAGGCACGGATGCCTTATTGTTTTACAGAAAAACTGTACCCAGGTGTGCCTCGTATAGCCTTACAGCGTGTCTCTCCGGGAATTCCTTTTCGGGTTGAGGCTTCCGAAAGTGCTGTGGTAGAGGTGATACCTATCCGCGTGATGCACGGTAAACTTCCCATATTAGGCTATCGTATCGGGAAAATGGCCTGGATAACCGATATGCTTTCTATGCCCGAAGAGTCGTATCCGTTGTTGGAAAATTTGGATTGTCTGATTATCAATGCGCTGCGTATAGAAGAACATCCTACTCATCAGTCTTTGAAACAGGCACTTCAGCAGGTGGAAAGAATTGCACCCAAAGAAACTTATTTTATTCACATGAGCCATCATCTGGGGTTGCATCAGGTTGTAGAGGCAACCTTGCCTTCTCATGTACATCTTACCTACGATAATCAGGTGATTTCTCTTTGATTTTAATTAGCTTTATAATCCCTTGTATAAGGTTGATTCCTTTTTTATAAGCCGTAATACGATATAATCGGCGTCGCCGTTTGTCGAGCCGACGGCGTTGGCTGTATAGCCGACATCGCCGTTTTTGTAATCGACGACGTCGGCTACAGTTTGTTTCAAGTCTCGGGCAATGTATTGTCCGTGTATTTATATGCCCGGTTTTATTTTCAGTGACTCTTTGCACAATCCGTTTAGACCACATTCGCTGCATTTGGGAGAACGGGCCGTACACACGTAACGTCCGTGCAGAATGAGCCAATGATGTGCTGTAGGAATCAGTGCTTCGGGGATGTGTTTTACCAGATGTTTTTCCGTAGCCAGCGGAGTTGTACAGGTCTTGGGAACAAGTCCGATGCGATGGCTTACACGAAACACATGCGTATCTACTGCCATGGTGGCCTTGTTGAATACCACACTCTGAATCACATTGGCTGTTTTCCGGCCCACTCCCGGCAGTTTGATGAGCTGTTCCAGTGTATCGGGCACCTCACTCTGAAAATCCTTCACCAGCATTTGTGCCATTCCCACCAGATGTTTGGCTTTGTTGTTGGGATAGCTCACACTGCGTATATACTCGAATATAACCTCCGGTGTGCTGGCTGCCAGTGATTCGGGGGTAGGAAAATCGCGGAACAGGGGAGGGGTAATCATATTTACACGCTTGTCTGTACACTGTGCACTCAGTATTACGGCTATCAGCAGTTCAAACGGATTGCTGTAATGCAATTCGGTTTCTGCTACCGGCATAGTGGCTTGGAAATATTCTATGACTTTATTGTAAAGTTCTTGTTTTCTCATAAATTATCGGGCTTCATTTAGTAGTGATTTAGTACCATTTCTTATGCTTGAAGTAAAAATACACGGCTGTACCTGCTGCCAGCATCAGTATCCAGGCAAATAAATATCCGTATTTCCATCCCAGTTCGGGCATCCACTGGAAATTCATTCCCCAGATTCCGGCCAGAAATGTCAGTGGAATGAAGATGGTCGATACAATCGTCAACTGCTTCATGATGCCATTCATACGCTGGTCGTTGTTAGACAGATAAAGGTCTACCATCGCGGAAAGTAAATCCCGGCATCCTTCCAGGGTTTGCAGTACGAATTGCAGATGGTCGTTTACATCGTTGAAAAAAGGTCGGTTGACTTTATGCAACAACTGGTTCTCTTCATGGAGCAACTTGCTCATTTGCTCTTTTAGAGGGAAAATACATTTTTTTATCAGGCGATAATTCTTACGGTATCGCTGTATTTCTTCTATTCCCGGCTGTGCGTCTGCGGCAGATGGAAATGGTGACAAAAACAACTCTTCCAAATCTTCCAGCTGGTCTTCCATTTCGGAGATGATGGACATAAAACTGGCCATGACACTGTTCAGAATAACACTCAAAAGGAAATCCGATTGTCGGTTGCGTATCTTTAATACATTCTTTTCCAGTGCCGTATGAATTTCGTTAAAAAAATCGGTTTCACTTTCTGTAAAAGTGAGGACAAAATCTTTTCCCTGTACAATGCAAAGTTGTTGGGGCACAAACTCCTTACTGTCGGCTGTCAGCAACTGTTTTAGGATAACCACATTATATGTATCATGTTCTTCTATCTTGGTCAGATGTTTTGAGTTCAAGATATCCTGTATTGTAAGAAAGTCGATACAGAAATGCCTGCAAATCTGATGTACCATTTCCGTATTTTGCAGTCCGTGTACCTGAATCCAGTTGATATGGTCTTCTTTAAGCGATGGAATAATCTTTTCTAGATTGTTCTCCTGAAAACTTTGCACTTCTTCTGCATTGTAGCTGCATAGGTGCAGGTGGGTAGGAGTATCACTTGCTCCTATATAGTTCAGCTTTTCGCTGAGCAGGTTGTTTTTTGTCATGGCCGGTAGGGATTTAGTCTATTCGTATAAGCGATACTTCTTTCTTATCGATGTACTTGTCGAATCGGAAACTGGGCATTCCCAGTGCAATACCGGCGTGAATTTTTCCTTCAATCCCCAGTAACTTCTGTACTTTATTTTGTCTGTCCATTCCGGCAGCACTGCATACGAATCCGGTGTAGAAGTGAGCCACTCCTTCTGCTTCAGCCATGAGAGAGGCATTCTGATACGCCAGATTGCAATCCTGACATCCAAACCGGGCTTTCTTTTCTGTATAGAAGAAAATAGCAGCCGTAGCTCCTCTCAGAATACCGTCGTTTCCTTTTTCAAATTCATCATTCAGTTGTCTGAAAACCGGTATATAGCGGTAGCCGGAAGGCATCATAGGTTTCAGTATCCATTTGACCAGCGGATTATCTACTATGTTTACAATAGACATGAAAGTACCAATAGTCAGTCGGCTGATGGCTGTCAGTACTTCAGGATTGGTTACCATCACCATTTTCACTTCCTGTGCGTTGGTTGCAGTAGGAGCACGATGGGCCGCTTCCACGATACGCTGCAACAACTCTTCGGGTATTCTTTCTTTAGAAAAAGCACGGTTGGAGCGTCTGGATTTGATAAGAAGTTCTACCTGATCGGCATTTGGAAGTTGGCTACGGTCAAAGCTATGTACCTTGTCTTCCGGAAACTCTGAATGGCTGATGGAGTTGGTAGGGCAAACCGCCACACAATGTCCGCATGCGATACAACTGTCGGCACATACTTCAATCTGTTTTTCTGCATTGAGTGTGAACAGTGCAGAAGGGCAAATCCGTACACATTTCTTGCATCGGATGCAGGTCTCGTGGTTTATATGGATATTTGTCATTGCATTACGAATATAAAAGATTTCCAATTGATAATATAAGTGGTCACTCTGTAAAAGAGAGAAACTCTTTCTTGCAAAAATAGTATTTTTATTTGTATTTCGGAATATCCCTGTGAGGCTGACTTCTTGGAAAAAATACTTGAAAAGAGTTTCAATATTTTGTGATCCGGTCATCTTTTCGTATCTTTGCAGCCACAAAATAAGAGAACATTTACATACGATGCCGTGAATAGCGGCCGTGTATTCTAGAACACCACGTAAAAAACAGGAGCGATGAAAAAAGAAAATCTCGTATCAGTACCTTTCATGGTCTTGGGTATTGTGTTTTGTGTCTGTCTGGTGGCAGCCAATTTGTTAGAGACCAAAGTTGTTCAGTTAGGTCCCATCTCTGTAACTGCGGGACTGATTGTTTTCCCTATTTCTTACATTATCAACGATTGCATAGCCGAGGTCTGGGGCTTTAGAAAGGCACGTCTTATTATCTGGATGGGCTTTCTGATGAATTTCATGGTGGTAGCCATGGGACAGATTGCCGTGGCTTTGCCTGCTGCTCCTTTTTGGGAAGGCGAAGAAGGTTTTAACTTCGTGTTCGGTATGGCTCCCCGTATTGCAGTAGCCAGTCTGACTGCATTTCTGGTAGGTTCGTTTATCAATGCCTATGTGATGAGCCGGATGAAGGTAGCTTCGCATGGCAAGAACTTTTCGGCGCGTGCCATTCTTTCGACAGTGGCTGGCGAGAGTGCCGATTCCATCATTTTCTTCCCGTTGGCATTCGGCGGGTTAATGCCAGTAAGTGAATTAGGAAAAATGATGTTGGTACAGGTTGTACTGAAAACATTGTACGAAGTGATTATCCTTCCAGTCACCATCCGTGTGGTAAACTATATCAAGCGGGTAGACGATAGTGATGTGTACGATGAGCACATTTCATACAATGTATTGAAAATTAAAGATATTTGAGACAAATGAACAACGAATCAGCTTTGGTAGTGTTTAGCGGAGGTCAAGACTCTACTACTTGCCTTTTCTGGGCAAAGAAGCATTTCAAGAAAGTATATGCCCTTAGTTTTCTGTATGGGCAAAAGCATGAAAAAGAAGTAGAACTGGCACGTGAAATTGCACGTAAGGCAGATGTGGAATTTGATGTGATGGATGTGTCTTTCATCGGACATTTGGGCAGAAACTCTCTGACGGATACCACTATCCGCATGGATGAAGAAAAGCCCGAAGACTCTTTTCCCAATACCTTTGTGCCGGGACGCAATCTGTTTTTCCTGAGTATAGCAGCGGTATATGCCCGTGAACGGGGAATCAATCATATGGTTACAGGGGTATCGCAGACGGACTTCAGTGGGTATCCCGACTGCCGTGATGCTTTTATCAAGTCACTTAACGTGACACTTAATCTGGCGATGGAAGAGCAGTTTGTCATTCATACGCCACTGATGTGGATTGATAAGGCACAAACTTGGGCATTAGCCGACGAATTGGGAGTACTCGACCTGATACGTCACGAAACGCTGACTTGTTACAACGGTATTCCGGGTGACGGATGCGGACACTGTCCGGCTTGTAAACTTCGCCGTGAGGGATTGGAAAAATATTTGTCAACTAAACAAAAGAATTGAAGATGGAAAGAAAAGATGAACTGACAATATTGGGTAAGACTACCGCTTACAAACAGGATTATGCTCCTGAAGTACTGGAGGCATTTGTCAACAAGCATCCGGAGAATGATTACTGGGTACGTTTCAACTGTCCGGAATTTACCAGCTTGTGTCCGATTACAGGGCAACCGGATTTCGCTGAAATCCGTATCAGCTATCTGCCGGATATAAAGATGGTGGAAAGCAAAAGCTTGAAACTGTATCTCTTCAGTTTCCGTAATCATGGTGATTTTCATGAAGACTGTGTCAATATCATTATGAAAGACCTGATTAAACTGATGGATCCCAAGTATATTGAAGTGACTGGAATCTTTACGCCACGTGGAGGTATTTCCATTTATCCATATTGTAATTACGGTCGTCCGGGTACAAAGTACGAGGAGCTGGCAGAATACCGTATGCGTAACCACGATCTCTGATACAGGAAATATCCATAGATAAATAACTTCACTTTTTTTGTTCCGGGCAGTACGAAGAAGAAATATCGCATTTTTTGTGCATGTTTTCTCTTCTCTCCCGGAATAATTTTTATTTTATCACTACTTTCCCCTCTTTTCCTGCATATACTTCATATTGCAGCGTGAACTCTGCTGCCGTATAGAATTTTTTCCGATAGTCTGATTCTAACGAAAAGTCCTTTATGATGCGATAGCGTCCTGGTTTGAAGTGAAAACGCCCATAAGGCAAACGGTATTTCCAATTGGATATGATGTGTCCTGGAGGAAGTACAACAGCCAGATCTTCCGTTATCTTGGAATATGAGATTTCTTTCCATTGATTGTCCTGAAAGATACTGATGGTATAATCGGTTTCGTTTCCACAAATCAAGGTCTGGTTACTGTGGTTATGAATGGTGAGTAAGAGGTTTTCTTCAGACGGAATGGCTTTCATGTCTACATACAAATTGGTCAGTTCTGTACGGTCGGGGATGAGTTCGCACCGGTTCCAGTCAATTATAATACTTCGGGTGTGCGCTTCTATAGTTTTTTGTATAGAGCACTGAGGTTGAGACAATGAATAAAAGGTCTTGCTTATGCTACACCGTCCAATAGGTTCGTAACCGATCTGCCGTTTAAAGTGAATCCATAGAGTGTCTTTCTCTCCGGCAGCAATGGTCACAGAGGAGGTATCGGCCTGATTTACTTTGACTGGTTTCCACTGGTTGTGTATATAGTGCATCAGTTGATAAGTCTTGTCGGTACGGACTGGTAGTACACCATTATTTTCTATTGTGAGATACGATACAGAATCGTATACCAGTTCGGCATGCAGGCGTATCTGCTCCGGTCTGATGCTGTCTGCAGTAGACATGGCCGGCTTCGTGCCAGTTGTGTCATCCTGTAATTCCTTTGAAAACGACAGGGAAGAGGTCTGTTTGCGGGGAGACTGTTTGCAGCTTGCAAACAGTATTCCCCATGCTGTAAGGATGAATAATGCGTATTTCATAAGCACAGAAATTGGATTTGTTCCTGAGACTTTATGTAAACTTATGAGTAATTACAGGCTTTTTTGAAATCTGAAGGTCAGAAATTAATGACCTTATCTATTTTCAGTATTCTGCTGCTTTCTCCATCTACCAGCTTATATTGTATCTGTCGGATCCCACCTGTCGGATTGGCATTACTGTCTCCTTCCTTATAGATGGGGAAACGCTGGCAAAATGTATTTTCCACAATGGCCATTTCATCATGTCCCATATATCCTTTGCTTACCTCATCGTTTTCCGAGATGTCTGGTAAATACACCTGACTTACAGATTTTCCATTATTTACAGAATATCCGATTAGTTTCCCGTAACTGCCGCTGCCATCCGAAGTAAGATAGACAAATAACTCCGGATAGCTGTCAATATTCAAATCACCTATTTCGGCATTGACAACTGTATATCCGGTAATATCATGATATAATGTTTCGTTGGAAACACTTAAACCGGAAGGTTGGATGATAAGGCTGTCTCCTTTTGTATTGACTTTAAAGGAAATATTACTTCCGGGGTATGTCAGTTCCGTATTGAAACTTATTTCCTGTTTTACAGAATCAATACCTTCTTTGACTGTTGTGTCGGAGGCACTACTTTTCTCATTCTTGCTGAAAGAACAAGACATCAGTAAGGCACATAATACAAATGAACTTAGTTTCTTCATAATTTTCCTGATTTTATGATCAAACAATATTTTTATTCGATATCTGCTGTTATGTTATTACATATCTGCTGGATTTCATTAATAAGTCTTGAGACGTGAAACCCGTCACAAACAGCATGATGTACCTGGATAGAAAGAGGTATAAGATATTTATCATCTTGTTGGAAATACTTTCCATAAGTAAAAATAGGCAATAAATAGCTTCCATCTGCAAAGATATTCAGATTGAAGCCGGTAAATGTAGCCCATGGCAGTGAAGAGATGGGAAAGGTGTTGGCAGGTATGCCAGGCTTAGCATCTATATCGTAATTTGCGCCAAACATTTCGATATCCCGTTCATAGCTGGAAAGGAAAGCCATGAGATTGTCATTCCATTCTGTCCACAGATTGGAAAAGGTTTCATTTTCCTTATGGAACACTGTATAACATGGCAATAAAGTATCCCATACCCCCAGCTCCCCTTTGTCATTAATAGCGGTCCGGAATTCTTCGTGATTGTTTACTGCTTTTGTTAATGCATAAATCAGAAGAGGGTAGAGTTTGGTATGATGCTTGTTTTTGAATGTTATAACCTTGGAGATATCTATGTTTACGGTAATGCTATATGTGCAGCGTATCTGATTGAAATAATGATCAAAATAGGGTTTTCTCTTCCAAGTGTCTTTCTCTATAAGTTTAAACATAAGAATTATTCTTTTATAAATGTGGTGACTTTAGGATCATGAAAATATTTTTCATGGTTTAGCATTTAGTTCAGCGTATTCAGCTTGTATTTCAGGGAAATCATGAAATATCCTTGCAGTTGTTTTTCGTATTTTTCGCTGAAAGCAGTTGCAGAGGCATATCGCTGGAAGTCTTTTTTCTGACTCAAAATATCGGCCCAGTAAAAAGAAAGTTCTGCTCGTTTTTCTTTCAGGAACTTATAAATCAGCTTCATGTTCCAAAGCAACTCATTTTCGCTGTCTCCCTCAATTCCTGTACCACTGCGTATGTTGTAAGCTGCATCGGTATCAAATTGTATGTGCCAGGGCAGATTGATAGAGATGTATGAGTTGACAGTATACATACGCGTATAAGTATTGCTTTGGTTCAACAGGTTTTTAGACTGTTGGAAATTCCAGTTGCCTGATAAATCAATGTTTCCCCATTTAGGAAGATAAGAAAAATGAATCTGGCTATAAATACCCGATGCATGGGTTACACTTTGTTTCATATCTCTGTTGCCTTCTTCATTGATTAAACTGGTGTGGCGATTGAAATTTCCTCCTCCGTTGACGAAAAATCGGAACGATTTAATCTTCTTGTCATAGCTGGCATTACTGCTTATGTTCCAGTTGCCGTTGATATTGACTGGAAAAGTTTCTCTGACTCCCGTTTCCGGATTGTAAAGAGTAGCCCGCGTGATACTGTTGAACTGCTGAGAAGCCATAAGTGAGACCATAATTCCTTTTTTGAAATTATTGAACATCATATTAAGCCCCTGCATATATAGCGGTCGGAGATTAGGATTGCTTTTCCTTATATATAAAGGCGAACTGTAATCAGTGGGTGCAAGCATATCTGACAATGAAGGTTGTCGTGTACCTCCGCTATAGTTTATGACAAAATAATTGTCTTCTTTCCGGTAGGTCAGATTGATTGAAGGTCTCCATTCTACCGACCATGCCATTGTATCTATTTGGCTTTGCCCGTTTTCCTGTTTTAGGGTGCGTCGTTGTGGGTACATTTGTAAAGAAGCCCGTATCCCCCAGGCTTTTCCCTGATATTGGAACTGCATGGCCAGCAGATGCTTCAGTTTTTTACTCTCGCTTTGGTTACTCAGACTATCTACAAACAGTCTCTTATAATCTGGTGGCAACGGTTGTCCTTGTATATAGTCTTTTAAAGGCGAAAAATCATAAGTATTTTGCTCTCCGTTTTCTTTTTCCAGTCCTATGCCATAGGAAAACTGGAGCCGGATTTTAGGACTGAATACGTGTGTATAAGCCAGTTTTATTTCCTGCTCATGGGTAGTGTGAGGAGATTCCTGATACTGGTTGCTCCGATAGACAGAGTCGTTTCCATAGATATCGGTTACCCGGAAATAAGTCGTTTGTGCCTGTGTGTATAAATAAGAATGATTCTGGTTTTGAGACGACTGGACTGAAAGACTCAGATTGTTTCCTTTTTCATTGAGTTGGCGGGTAATACTACCTCTCAGAAAATAAGATAGATTTCGGCTTTCCGATTGACTCTCTTGCCTGTTCTCATTGATGCGACTCTCCTTTTTTATCTTTTCTATATGGTTAAATGGATGTACCAGATCTACTTGGGGATTTTCTGTAAATGTGGCATTTCTTCCCATACTTTCACTGCGGTTTTTCCCATAGTTGAGGTTTCCGCTTAGGGTAACAGTTGTCTTTTCATTGATATTCCATCTTACATCGGCTCCTCCCTGAATATTATGGTTACGGCTTCTGCTTTGAGAAGACGCTATGCCATACTGTGTGCTGTTTGTAAGATATTGTTCGCTATACGAAGACGATTCACCTCCATCCCGTCCATTCGAATAGTTGATATTGCCGGAAACCTGTAAATCTTTGCTAAAGCTCTTGCTGATATTGCCACCGATATTGTTTGATATATTTCCTTTATAAGGAGTATTATGAAAGCGGTTGGTTGAATTTCCTATCAGACTGAGATTGTCTCCTTTGTCTGTAAACCGGAAGAGCTGTCCGTTAATATCTTTTTTTCTGTGAGTTCCATATCCCACCTCGGCAGTAGCCATGAGTGTATTGTTCAGTGCTTTCTTAGTCTTTAAGTCGAGCACATAATTCTTGTTATTCGATTTAATGCCTGTTGCCTTTTCTTCTTCGGAAGCTTTATCATAAACCTTCAGTTGCGAGATAAAAGAAGCCGGCAGGTTTTCAAGTGCCACCCGATTGTTTCCTTTAAAAAACTCTTTTCCGTTGACCGTTATTTCGTTGATACTATATCCGTTGTAGCTCAGTTTCTTTTCCTTGGCATCGTAACTCAGTCCCGGTATCCGTTTCACCAATGCCTCCAGATAAGCACCTTCGGGAGTAGGGAAGGCATCAGCATTGAATACGGTAGTATCTCCTTTTTGCTCCGACGGTTGTAGGGGAGCCGTAACTACTACTTCTTTCAGATGAATGCTGGCATTCTTCATTTTAATAGTACCTACATTATATGTATCCTTGTCGCCTGGCAGTGTATAGAATTTCGATTCACAGCCCATATACGAGGCTTTGAGTAAATAAGTTTGTTGAGGCTTTCGGGTAAAATCCAGTTGAAACTTCCCTTGTTCGTTGGTTACTCCACCTTTAATGAATGTTGAATCCGGTAAGAGAAGCACTGATATACTGGCATAAGGCAATGGATTATGACTCTCTTCTCCTCCCGATAAAATGACTTGTCCGGTGAGGGTTTGTTTCTGAGCCCATGAGGTATATGACATGAATAGAGCCAGAAGAAGGGTAATAATCCATTTTAATCTTTCCATACGTTGTTTCTACATTCGCAAATGTAATAAAAGATTTGAAGACATAAATGTAAATATTGTCTTATCTTTTGATAAAGTTGGCAGAGCAGGCAGCCAAAATGGCAGTCTTTGTCTGATAAAATCTTTTATTTCCTTTTGGCACGCCATTTGTTTAAAGATAGGCGTGACGCTTCGGCGCACAAAGCAATTAACTAAATGTTGAATAAAAATAAAAATAGATACAATTATGGGAAAGATTATTGGTATAGACTTAGGAACAACAAACTCATGTGTAGCCGTATTCGAAGGTAACGAACCTGTAGTAATCGCTAACAGCGAAGGTAAACGTACAACTCCTTCTGTAGTAGGTTTCGTAGACGGTGGTGAACGTAAGATTGGTGACCCAGCAAAACGTCAGGCTATCACAAACCCGACTCGTACAGTTTACTCAATCAAACGTTTCATGGGTGAAACTTACGATCAGGTAGCAAAAGAAATAGAACGAGTTCCTTATAAAGTAGTAAAAGGTGACAACAATACTCCGCGTGTAGATATCGACGGACGTTTGTATACTCCACAGGAAATCTCTGCAATGATTCTGCAGAAGATGAAGAAAACTGCTGAAGACTATTTGGGTCAGGAAGTAACAGAAGCTGTAATTACCGTTCCGGCTTACTTCTCAGACTCTCAGCGTCAGGCTACAAAAGAAGCTGGTCAGATTGCAGGTCTGGAAGTAAAACGTATTGTAAACGAACCGACTGCTGCTGCATTGGCTTACGGTGTAGACAAGTCTAACAAAGATATGAAGGTAGCTGTATTCGACCTTGGTGGTGGTACATTCGATATCTCTATCCTTGAATTTGGTGGTGGTGTATTCGAAGTATTGTCTACTAACGGTGATACTCACCTGGGTGGTGATGACTTCGACCAGGTAATCATCGACTGGTTGGTACAGGAATTCAAGAACGATGAAGGTGCAGATCTGACAACAGATCCGATGGCTATGCAACGTTTGAAAGAAGCAGCTGAAAAAGCTAAGATCGAATTGTCTTCTTCAACTTCTACAGAAATCAACTTGCCGTACATCATGCCGGTAGCTGGTGTGCCTAAGCACTTGGTTAAGACTTTGACTCGTGCTAAATTCGAAGCTTTGGCTCACAACTTGATTCAGGCTTGTCTTGAACCTTGTAAGAAAGCTATGAGTGATGCAGGTTTGAACAATGCAGATATCGATGAAGTAATCTTGGTAGGTGGTTCATCACGTATCCCGGCTGTTCAGAAGTTGGTTGAAGATTTCTTCGGTAAAGTACCTTCTAAGGGTGTAAATCCGGACGAAGTGGTAGCTGTAGGTGCTGCTGTTCAGGGTGCCGTTTTGACAGACGAAATCAAGGGTGTAGTTCTTTTGGACGTAACTCCGCTGTCAATGGGTATCGAAACAATGGGTGGTGTGATGACAAAATTGATTGATGCCAACACTACTATTCCTTGCAAGAAGAGCGAAGTGTTCTCTACTGCTGCTGATAACCAGACAGAAGTTACTATCCATGTATTGCAGGGTGAACGTCCGATGGCAGCACAGAACAAATCTATCGGTCAGTTTAACTTGACAGGTATTGCTCCGGCTCGTCGTGGTGTTCCTCAGATTGAAGTAACATTCGATATCGATGCAAACGGTATCTTGAAAGTATCTGCAAAAGATAAGGCTACAGGTAAAGAACAGGCTATCCGTATCGAAGCTTCATCTGGTTTGAGCAAAGAAGAAATCGAACGTATGAAAGCAGAAGCAGAAGCAAATGCAGAAGCTGATAAGAAAGAAAAGGAACGTATCGATAAATTGAACCAGGCAGACAGCTTGATCTTCACTACTGAAAATCAGTTGAAAGATCTTGGTGATAAGCTTCCTGCAGACAAGAAAGCTCCTATCGAAGCTGCTCTTCAGAAACTGAAAGATGCTCACAAAGCTCAGGATTTGGCTGGTATCGATGCTGCAAGCGCAGAATTGCAGAGCGCATTCCAGGCTGCAAGTGCTGAAATGTATGCTCAGACAGGTGCACAGGGCGGTGCTCAGGCTGGTCCTAACGCAGGTCAGGCAAACAACGGCGCTCAGAATGATAAGAGCGATGTTCAAGATGCTGACTTTGAGGAAGTGAAATAAGCACATAGAGAAATAAGAATACAATATCAAATGGAAAGCGTGTAGCTCAATGAGTTACACGCTTTTCTTGTTTTTGGCCGTACACAATAATATTGCTATCTTTGCGTTATTATTATAAACATCTGTACCTTATTTGTACCTGTAAGAAAAAGTAGATATGATGAGAAGAATAGATATTAAGAACTACAAAATGAATGAATTATGGCAGTAGCAAAGTATAAGATAGTACGGAAATGTCCTGTGTGCGGAGAAGAGTTCTTCGCAAGGACTTTGGAGTCCTGGTATTGTTCACCCAAATGCTCCAAGGTGGCGTGGAAGCGTAAGCATGATGAAGAAAAACGCCAACTTGAACTGGACAAGATTGTAAGCAATATGCCCAAGTCTAAAGAGTATATCAGCATAACGGAAGCGTATGCTATGTTTGGTGCAAGCCGCTCAACCATTTATAGGCTCATCTACATGAAAAAGATTTCCTTCATTGAGCCAGAGAAAGGAATACGACTTGTATGCAAAGGAGAACTAATGAATCTGTTTCCGTTAAGACAGTCTCCGCTTGACACCAAGCCAAGGAAACCAGTTACCATGTACCGCATGGAACCAGAGGATTGCTATACAATAG
>UQPQ01000031.1 GCA_900542985.1 uncultured Bacteroides sp. | reverse complement strand
AGCATTAGCCTTCCAAGCTGAGGGTCGCGGGTTTGAGCCCCGTCTTCCGCTCTTCAAAGGATTACATGTTTCTTGTAATCCTTTTTTTATTCTATATGATAACTTACCATACTACATAGTACAACTACCTCAAGGTCTACAGTTTATCAGAAAACTTGCAAACTACATACATAAAAAGAACTCATCTGAGACCAAAGCTAAAAGCCCCCTTTTTGAATCATTGTTTCATAAAAAATGCGACTTGTATCGCAAGCGAATGATACAAGTCACATAAGCACACGATACTTGTATCAAAGGCCAATGATACAAGTATCGTAATTCTACTATCTACAGCTACCTCCAATAAACTATCTTCCTGTAGCCTGCAAGTACTCTCTTTTACTTAATTCATAATTTGTATAAGCCTCAACATATTTATCCTGACTCTGTTGATACAATGTTTGTGCATCAAGCAATTCGCTCATTGTAGCAGTTCCTGCCGAATAATAATCCATATTCAATCTTAAATTTTCCGAAGACTGCTCTACTGAAAGAAGCGCAATTTCTGCCTTCCTATAAGAATCATTCAAAGTATTCCATACATTCTGCATTCGGATAACCAACATTTCGCTGTTATCGTTCAACAGGTTTTCTGCGTTTTTTACCTGTAATTTATGTTTTTTGATAGAATGCGTACCACCCCACCATCCTGATATAGGAACAGATACAGTTACAAATCCCATATAGAACGATTGATCCTGTCCCATTACAAAGTTATCATACACCAGTCCGCCACCAATTGCTACCGTTGGAAGATTCTTGCCTACAGCCATTTTATATTGAAGCTTGCTTGCCTGTAAGTTCTGCTTCAAAAGGCCATACTCATTTGTCCTTTCAACAGCATCAGTATGATTACAAAATAAAGTCTGGGGTGATTCTGACAGATGTTCTTCTACCACAAATGCCACATCAATACTATCCGATTTTGCACCAATGTACTGTCCTAAAAGACTTAATGAAACATTCAACGAATTTTCAAGTTGAATTTTACCACTCAATACATCGTTCTTTTTTAACTGCACTTGCAATAAGTCATTCCGAGTTACAATTCCAGCATCAACCGACGCCTGTACATCAGTTTCAAGTCTTTCAAGCTGTTTTTCTACTAAAGAGATTGTTTTCAGCTTTTCCTTCAGCATCACTATCTGCCAAAAATATCTTTCTACTTCCAAGCGAACTTCATTATCAGTCTGTTTTTTTTGTAATGCCTTCATGTTCACTCCAAGTTCGGCCAATTTATTGCCATTCACAATCTGTCCTCCGGTAAACAATGGCATTGTAGCAGAAATACCACCCAGCATTCCATCCTTCAGCATCTCCATCTTAGCCTCGGGAGACATTTGCATCTGCACCAAAGGCTCATTAGCTATAAATCCAGAACCTACAGCAGAAATATTCGGAAAGTACTTTGTAAAAGCCTCTTTCTTATCATGCTTTGCCATCTCCAGATCATTCTCGGCATTTCTTACTTTCACATTATATTTCAAAGCCGAATTGATGCATTCATCAAGCGTATATATATGCTGACCTGAAACAGGCGCCAGGCATGTACACGCAATCAAACTCAATACTATATTTCTTTTATTCACTTTCATTTCGAATTACGTATTTAAAACCGTTACATTTGTTCCATAGCTTCCATTTTGGCACGTTTGGATGTAGAACCTCTGAACATCAGCATATACGATATAGGTAGCATGGTCAGTAAAAACAACATTGTAATAAGTGTACCGTAGCATATTACAGTTCCCATAGGCATCCATAATCCACTCTTTCCTAATATCATAGGAATTACTCCCATAGACGCAGCAGCAGAGGTAAGGAAAATCGGGCGCATACGTCTTTGTGCAGAATGATAGATTGCATCACGCACACAAAGTTTTTCTGTAGCCCTTAACTCTTCCGCATAGTCTATCATAATGATACCATTTCGCACAATAATACCCATCAGACTGATGATACCAAGTGTACAGGTCATACCAAAATCGACTCCCTGCACCAATACTCCCACGGCAGTACCAAACAGACAAAGCGTCATACTGAGAAATATCAGTAAAGCAATGCTGATTTTCTTAAAGTGAGCCAAAAGAATAAAGAATATAATAAAAGCAGCGATAGCCAATGCAGACATGATGGGTGGAAGATTTTCATTGTCCTGTTCATCATCACCACCATATGCAAGTGTGACTCCTTCGGGCAACGGAATCGTTGCAAGTTTCTTTTTCAGACTTGCTGTAAAAGCTGTCACATTCACATCCCGACGCACATCAGACATCACTGTAATAGTATAAATACCATTACGTCTTACTATTTGTCCATCTTTCACACTAGGTACGACTTCTGCAACCTGCCTCAAGGGAACATTTCCCAATCCGCCCATCACAGGAATCATTTCATCCGAAAGATCTGAATAGTCAGCCTTATCAGCTTTTTCCGACTTTAGCGTTATAGGAATGTTATAATCACCTTCCCATACATTCGATAAAGGTACCCCATTTCCATATCTCATGGCCAATGTAGTTTCAACCTGCATGTTATTTATACCCAATCTTGAAGCTTCATCTTCCTTTAGAACAACTTTCATCGAAGTCTGTGGTTCACTGAAGTTGGTTTGAGCCAGTTCCACTTCTGGCATATTACGCAGCAGTGCAAGATATTTTCCAGCAACAAACTTCAGACTGTCGAGATTCTGACCACTCAACCGAAGTTCAACCGGATAGACTGCCTGGCTGAAACTAATCTGTTTGAATCTTACTCTTGCTTCAGGAAATGCATTGGTATATTTAGCAGAATACTCATCAAGAAGTTCTACTGTTTCTTCATTTCCCAATGTATTTACAATAAGTTGCGAGTAATTGGTTCCGCCAATCTGCGGAGCATATGCCGTATGAAATCTCGGTGAAGAACATCCTATAAACGATGTGACAGACATCACACGAGCATCCTTTCGAAGCACATTTTCTATACTATCAGCTACCACCGCAGTCCGTTCTACAGCCGTACCAGTAGGAAGATAAATTTCTATTGCAAACTGATTACGGTCTGCCACCGGCATCAGTTTCTGTGGTAACTTACCCATCAACAAAACTCCTACAATAATAGATCCCAAGCCCATACACATTGTTATATATGGATGAGCAAAACATGCATCAAGTATCTTATTATAGAAGCGTTGCAATACATCCATAAACGAAAAGCCCTTCTTTGTATGGGGAACAGGCTTACGTATAAACCAGAACTGCATAAACGGAACCAGCAACATGGCCACGAGTAATGAAATTCCAAGTATCAACAATATAGACCAAGGGAAACTTAATAAAAAGTCGTGTATCATTCCCGGTATCACAATCAGGAAAGGAAAGAAAGTGATACTGATGGCAAGTGTTGCAGAGAAAATAGATTTAAAAAAGTGTGTTGCACTATAAATTGATGCATGCCAGCGGGACATCCCCTCACCAATTTTCTCCAGATAACTGTCTATAATCACAATGGAATTATCGACTATCATACCCAATGTCACAATCAGTGCTGCAAGTGTAACGGTATTCAGTTCTATACCAAAAGCATAAAACAATCCCAATGAGATAAAGATTGTAATCGGAATGGTAGATGCAGCAACCAAAGCAACACGCATCGGTAATAAAAGCATCACAACCACCACTACAGCCACAATAGCTATTACAAGTTCATGCAAGAAATTCTCCACACTATCGCCTACTACCTGCGCCTGATTGGTGACAAGATACATTTCCACTTCAGAAGGTATTTCTTTCTTGAATTCTTCAAGTACCTTATTTACATCTTCACCCATTTTTACAATGTTCTTGCCTTTCTTCATTTCAATACTCAACAAGATACATTTGGTGCCATTGTTTTTTATGTAACTGTCGGCATGAGGATACTCCTTCACCACCCTTGCAATATCTTTAAGGCGAATATTATTACCGTCTAAATCGGAATAAACAATCTGCTGCTGTACATCATAAATCGTATTATAAGATTTGTCTACATGCACTGGAAGAATATAGTCGGGTGTCTGAATACGCCCTCCTGTAGTTACAAATCCTTTGGCAAACAATTGTGATGCAACCATTTGCTCATTCAAGCCATATTGTGTCAACTTAGCAGGATCAAGATAAATAGAAATCTGTTCCTTCCGTTCTCCACTTACTGTAAGACGTCCTACACTATTTACATTTCTCAAACGATCTTTCAGATTATCCATATAGTCCGAAAGCTCCCGATAGGTTTTATCCTTACTTTCCATTGTAAGCAGCATAGCCGATGTATCTCCGAAATCGTCCATCACTTGTACCGCAAGGACATTTTGAGGAAGTTGTGATTTAAATGCTGCTATACCATGTTTGAACTTACTCCAAAATTCATCCTTATTATTCAACTCATCTACAAGTTCTACCTGAATAAACACAAGTCCGTCACGGGTAGTAGAAAATGTTTTTTCTTTTTTTACCTCTTTATAGGTGAATATATAATCTTCCAGCGGCTTTGTGACTTGCTCTACCATTTCGTCCACCGTATTCCCCGGAGCAGCAGCTATTACGATACCCTGGCGAATCGTAAAATCCGGGAATTCATTTTTCTGCATCTGAGGCAGACTATATACCCCAAATGCTACCAGACAGCATGTCACCAGTATAATAATCTGGCGGTAATGCATAGCCCATTCTACTATATTACGCTTCTTATTATCCATATTACAGTTCAAGTTTTGTTCCTTCACATACTTTTTGCTGACCTTCTACTATTATTTCATCACCAGCATTCAAGCCTGATACAACCGTGACACCTGTAGGGGTAAAATCACCACATGCAATTATTCGTTTCGAAGCCTTTCCTTTATCGTTCAGCCAAACAAAATAATTATTATTCTCGTCTATCTGTATCAGATTGGCAGCAATCACAATATGCTGTGTACTAAGTTTCCCAGTCAGATATACTTCTGTAATCATTCCAGGCATCACTTTTCCCGAGAGACTGCTGTTATCAAGTCTTATTTTAACCTCATAAGAACGAGAAACCGGATTGGCCTGAATACCTTTCTCTATAACACTTCCCTCCAGTCTGGAGTCATTCAAAGCAGGAATTATCACCACAGCTTCCTGACCTTTATATACACTGGATATTTCTGTTTCCGGAACCGAAATTCTTACATTCATATCCTTACCGGATACAAGAGTAAAAGCCGGTACTGCCGGATTTACATTTTGCCCAACTTCTATCGACTTGGAAGATATTACACCCGAAAATGGTGCATATAGTCTACAATCCGCCAATTGTTTCTTTGCCATTTCTTCCATAGAACAAGCCTGCTGGTATTTACTCTTTACTTCCATCCATTTAATATCAGCCAGACTACCTTTCTGATGCAGCTCTTTCATTCTGGAATAAGCATCTTCCGCCTGATCGCGTGCTGCTTTTGCAGCTTCATAGGCACTTTTCAAAGACGTATCATCTATTGTAGCAAGTAACTGCCCTTTATGCACAACCGTTCCCAAGCCCACATGAATACCACTCACTGTACCCATTACCGAAAAATTCAATAACGAAGCATTCTCTTCCTTTACAGTACCCGAATAGAAAGAAGTACATCCGCCATTATCAGTTTCCACTTTCTCTATTTTCACCTTTACCGCTACTGGTTCATTTTTCACATGTTCCGATTTTCCGCAACCATACAGAAATACCAGAAACGAAACTAGAATCAAAAATTTCTTGTTCATAACTTAATATTATCACTGGTTTTAAATTCGGGCGTAAAAGAATAATATTTCAGACAGACCTGTGGTATAAAAATCACCTTATAACTGTTCCATATTTCCTGCAACCATCCATATAGGAAATTCAGTACATTTAATTAGAAAATAATACTACCGTAGAATTAAGGACAATAATTACATTTGCAGCGTTGCTAAAACTACCAATTTATGAAAATCGACAAATACATAGAAGAAGGTTCAATAGACTATAAAGACGATAGAATCATCATTCTAAAACAAATAAATGATGTAAAAGAAGTTGCTTCCTCCCCCATTAAAGCTGAATGGTTTATAGCAATCCTATGTACCAGTGGAAGAGCAACGATCAACATCAATAACGAACAGCAAACCCTTAATAAGGATAATCTGCTAATATGCCATCCTCAAACAATCATTGAAAGCGGCATGGTCAATCTTGGGTTTAACTGTTGTGGATTTTGTCTATCTCCAGAATATATGAAACAAATGTTGGCTATTACAGCCAGCCACTGGAGCTCAAAAACTTTCTTGGATGAAAACCCGATTCTATCTTTAAAACCAGACGAATGCGAGCTTTTTCTTCAATATTATAACCTTTTAAAATCAAAACTCATAGCAGAGCCACATCCCAATAAGAAAAAACTCATCGACGCTTTTGGTTGCATTCATGTATGAATTTCATGATGCATTAAAAAAACACATCGCAATTTCCCCACCTAAATATAATTCAGCAGAAACGCTCTTCAATTCGTTTATAGATTTATTAAATGATTCATATCCTAAAGAACGGTCGGTAGCTTTTTATGCCAATAAACTATTCGTTACCCCCAAATATCTTTCAGCGATATGCAAAGATATTTGTGGAGAAAATGCTTCTGACATTATAACAAGATATATGAAAATAGACCTTGAAATGCTTCTGAAAAATCCTAATAAAACGATTAAAGAGATATGCAACGAGCTGAATTTTGGAAGTCTTTCATTCTTTGGGAAATATGTAAAACGCTTATTCGGAGTATCTCCAAAAGAATATAGAGAAAATCTCAATTTAAAATCTCAACAAGAAGAATTGACACCCTATAAAAAGATTCAACTTCAAAAGAAGATTCATTTTTAACCATCACTTCACAGAAAAAGGTTCCGATGATTTCTCCAGATCACCGAAACCTTTTCTTATTTATGGCATTTTAAAAACTTGTTATCAGCAAGCCTTAAAGCTCATATCCAATCCTTTTACAGAGTGAGTCAACGCTCCTACAGAAATAAAGTCAACACCACACTCTGCATAGTCGCGTAAAGTATCGAATGTAATACCGCCTGATGATTCCAACTCATAGCGACCACCTACCATTTCTACAGCCTTCTTTGTATCAGCTGGTGTAAAGTTGTCCAGCATAATGCGGTCTACACCACCTAAATCGAGCACTTGCTGCAATTCATCGAAATTACGTACTTCGATTTCAATCTTCAGATTCTTACCTTTTTCCTTGCAATATTCCTTCGCACGAGTAATGGCTTTATCAATACCTCCGGCAAAATCCACATGATTATCTTTCAACAGAATCATATCGAACAGACCGATGCGATGGTTTACCCCTCCACCGATTTTCACAGCCATCTTTTCCAGAATACGCATACCCGGAGTTGTCTTTCTGGTATCCAATACACGGGTTTTAGTTCCTTCCAGACGCTCTACATATCTGTGAGTCATAGTAGCAATACCACTCATTCGCTGCATGATGTTCAGCATCAGACGCTCTGTCTGAAGCAAAGACTGAACCTTTCCTTCCACTACCATAGCCACATCACCTGGTTTTACATGAGTACCATCCTGGATAAAGACTTCTACCTTCATGCTTGGGTCGAAACGCGCAAATACTTCCTTGGCAATTTCAATACCAGCCAGAATACCTTCTTCCTTAATCAGAAGTTTCGACTTTCCCATTGCATCGGCAGGGATACACGACAACGTAGTATGGTCACCGTCACCTATATCTTCGGCAAACGATAAATCAATCAAACGATCAATCAGGTCTTTTACAACTTTCTCGTCCATTTTCTATTCTGTTTTAAATGATTATTTATAAAGCAAAGGTACATATTATTTTCTTATCTCTTTCTCCGAATTTAAAATATAAACTATGAAGGCGTACATCTACATAGTAATATATAGATATACGCCTTTATCGAAGAGACTTTTTTTGCTTTCTATCTTTTAATTCAATCGGATATTAATTTCACCATAACATGGCAGGGCTTCTAGTGTTTTACAGAAGTTTCCCCATGCTATTTCAGGATAATCCCAACGATTATTTATATAAAGTTTAAGTGTTCCTTCCTCTGCTTTATCCATTCTGCATGCTACAGATGCATCGGGCGAGATAACAGAAAGTTTATGGTTCAAAGTACAAAGGGTATAATAATAAATATTCTCCTTCATACCTTTTGCTATTTGAGTCAGCGGTGTATTGCAAGCAGCACCTTTATCCGACCAATAATAATAATTATGCGTATCCATCACCCAAGGTTGTTCCGGACGCTCACCATACAAAGGCTTATAGACATTATAGAGTGAAACTGTACCCTCATTTCCAGACAATTCACCTTCCGGATAGTAATCCCAATATCCTTTCCGTTTCCAGTCCAATGTCTTTATATCATCGTTTACCCAGAATAAAAGACCTGTTTCACGCAAAAAGCCATTAGGCAATCTGTCTGTCGTATAATTTACAGAAAGTTCTCCAGAAGCTGTCACCTTGATTCTGAAACTTACTTTTATATCTTTATATGTACCTTTTAAAGTTACATACACACAGTTTCCATCTTCATGATATGAGAAAGATGTTTTCTTCCATTCAGTTTCCAATACAGCATAATGATCTGCAATTTTCCGGACCTCTGCTCCAGAAAGATGATTCAAATTGACATATGCATTCAAAAACGGACCTTTCTGTATCAATACCTCATCACCCACCTTCGCATTTACAATGAGTCCGGTTTCTTTATCAAAAGGTATTTCAAAATTATTGCCTTTCACAAGAACCTTTTCTGCATCTTCACTTATAGACAATGCTCCTGAAATCTGTGCAGCAGGCAACTGAACCTCCTCACTGCCCAATACCAACTGATATTTATCTATCAAGGAATTATCTTTTGAATAAAATTCTATCTGTACTAGTTCTCCTTCTTCCCATGCTTTTTCCGGAATAGTCAGTATTCCTTTCTGATGAGGATCTACTGCCGACAGTATAGCTTCCCCCTGTTGCCCTTTATACGTATAAACGGCCTTTATCTCATTCAGATTGGTATGGTCAAAACGGTTATATACAGTCAATACAACAGGTTGTCCTGCAGTATATGCTACCTCTCTTTCTGTCATTAAACGCACCGGAGAATATGCTTTTTTAGTCGACCAAAATTCCGGTTTCTTTCTTCTCCAGACATCCACAATTCCCCATTCTCCATACCCGACACAATTTCCACGGAAACCTTCCGGCTTGGCGGTATGTGCAAACTCTTTCCAGTATGCTTCCCCCACTTTAGGTTCCGGCAAAGCAAAAGTTTCATCAATATACCCCCAAATGGCTCCTCCCAAGCCACCACGAGCATCAAATAATCCGCTCCACATCATGTCAAGAGATTTTCCCCAAAATTCACGTATATTAGGATCTGTCCGTAAAGTAGCATACGTATAACATGCCGGATGTGCCCATTCATCGAAGACAACCGGAATACCTTCGCCCTGGAATCCACGAGTCACCTTACCCCATTGTTCCAAATTGCCATATACATCTTGGTAATGCATACTCAAGATATCAAAAATCTTCTTGTCTGCCGGAACTGTACCCGGATAACTAAATATAACCGGACGTGTACGATCTGTCTTCTTTACCCAATCATAGCAAAGTTGGAAATTAGTACCATACATACTTTCATTGCCAATACTCCAAAACAAGATAGACGGATGTGAACGAAAAGCTTTTACCATTTCCTGACATTGTCCCAAATAACGATGGGTATAAGCCGTATCATTTTGAGTACGTCCCGGAGCATAATTTTTCTGACGATGTGTATCCACAAAACAAACAGCCGACTCGCTTTCCACATAAATACCATAACGGTCACAATACTGAAGGAAGCGTTCAGTTGGAGGATAATGTGAAGTTCTTACAAAGTTCATATTTGCTTCTTTAAAGAGTACCACATCCAAACTGTCCAACTCGGCAGAAGTGGTACGCCCCAGTTTTGGATGGATATCGTGCCTGCAAGCTCCACGCAATTTTACCTGTCTACCATTAACCAGCATCCTGTCGCCCGATACTTCTACCTCACGGAATCCTACCGAACGGGAAAACACAGTTTGTACTTTTCCATCTTTTTGAAGTGAAACTTTCAATGTATATAAATGAGGGTGTTCGGCATCCCATTTCAGGGGATTAGATATATTAAATGAATACTCATTTTCCCCAACTTTCAGCGAGCGTTTATTTTCAGGAAGTCGGACCTCTTTTCCATCGGGAGCAATCAGACTAAAAACAACATCAGCACCCAAAGAGCCTTCATACACACATTTTACCCGCAACTCTGCATCTTTATATAAAGAATCCAAGTCTGTTTCTACATAAATATCATGCAAATGGTTTTCCGGCATCGCAAATAACGTTACGTCCCGAAGAATTCCCCCTATCGGATGATGTGCATATCCGGAAGCATACGATATTTCATCCAGTCTGTCGGTTACCTCCAAAACGATTTCATTCTTCCCTCCTATTTTTAAGAATGAAGTCACATCTGTTTCCCATCGGGTAAATCCACCCCAATGTTCTCTTACAAACTTCCCGTTTATCTTAAGACGCGCATAACTATATACCCCATCAAAACGTAATATCACTCGCTTTCCCGCATACTCTTTGGGAACCACTATTCTTTTTCTGTACAAAAAAGGCTTATCATGTTCAATAGCATAGCCCTGCATAGCGACTTCTCCGGGAACTTCAACTTTCGTCCATTTACTTTTTGCCGAATACTTCAATTCCCATTCCCCATTCAGAGACAGTATCGGACTCTCTACTGTTATCACTTTATCAGGTAACCAATATGTATGATGTTCGGCAGAATTGTTTGCACCACTTATTATATTCGGGCCTATACACATACAGGCAATGACCATCCCCCATTTCAAGTTGTTTTTCATTGTATACTATCCGTTTTTTATTTGTTTTATAAGAGCAAAATTATAGTATTTTCTCTGCCCAAATACATTCAAAAAAAATTCTATTTTATACAAAACGGAAGAGTATGAATATAAAGATATACTATACGGAAGTATGTTCGTATTCTATCTTACGAGGAGAAAAACCCATAAACTGTTTAAAGATTCTGGAAAAATATTGAGGAGAGCGAAACCCACACTGAAAACTGACCTCTTTCACCGAAAGATTGGAAGTTTTTAATAAAGAAAATGCTTTATTCACCCGAATCTGATTCAGATAATCTACAGGTGTAATATTAAGATTCTGCGAAAAAAGATAACGTAAATATCGCCCACTTACTCCGGCATATAAGGCAACTTCATCCATTGTCACATTCAGAGGGTAATGCTGATACATATAATCAATCGCTTTTTTCAATACTGCATTTCCACAACCCGAAAAAAGTTGTTCTTTTACATAACGGTAAATTAGAATCTGTAGCTCAATGTAAAGCAATATCACCTGATAGTCATAATAAAAAGGTTTGGTTTGCAGTTCATTAATAATTTCCTGAATAACCCTTACCATACGCATATCATTCACAATCTTCATCACTTTATGCTTTCCTGAAAATAAAAAAGAAGTAAAAGACATATTATTATGATCTTCCGTTTCCATATCCAATACAAAACGTGAAAACAACTCTGGAAGAAACTCCAATTGCATCAATTGTGTTCCTTTATGCCCAGCTTCGAACTTATGTTTTACATTAGGAGTAATAAACATCAGCTCTCCTTCACGAAAAGTAATACTTTCCTGTTCCAAATGCAGAATACAACTCCCTTTTTTTACATAGTTAATCTCAATACGCAAATGGCTGTGTGGCCCATAGGTCTCTCCTGGTATAAAGGAAATCAAGCGAAATACATCCGCCAATCGTTTTCCTTTAAGTTCCTGAATATCATGCTCCAGCAAAGCTGAAATCGAAAAAGCACTTGTATTGTCCATTAGTCTTCTAATAAATCTTCATAGTAAAAATACAGATAATATCAGTCTCCACAAACAGTAAAGGGGTTTTATTCACTTACAGATAAAACAAAAGATACCCCGGCATTACCTTCACTCAAAAGCGAGCTTTTGGCTTGGCACTACTCTCACCTTTCACTATCTTTTCAGAAGACAGGAGGCGGTTCGGTATTGCCTTCACTCAAAAGCAAGCTTTTGGCTTGGCACTACTCTCACCTTTCACTATCTTTGCATAAAATATTGTAATTAATACTCACTATATGAAATTTACATTGCTCGTCGTAGGAAAGACTGTAGAAAAACATTATATCGCTGCCATCAACGACTACACCGAACGTACCAAACATTATACCTCGTTCGATATTGAAGTGATTCCGGAACTGAAGAATACCAAAAGCCTCAGCATGGAGCAACAGAAAGAGAAAGAAGGAGAGCTTATTCTGAAAGCTTTGCAGCCGGGAGATGTGGTAGTACTGCTGGACGAGCATGGCAAGGAATTCCGCTCTATTGAGTTTGCCAACTGGATAGAACGGAAAATGCATACCGTAAACAAGCGGCTGGTATTCATCATCGGCGGACCTTATGGCTTTTCCCAAGCCGTTTATGGGGCTGCACAGGAAAAGATTTCCCTGTCGAAGATGACTTTCTCCCATCAGATGATCCGACTGATTTTTGTGGAACAGCTTTATCGGGCTATGACAATTCTGAACAACGGCCCGTATCATCACGAATAAAACCTCACCGGGTGCTTCTGCGCATCTGCCGGAGCACCTGTTTCTGTGTATCTGTAATACGGTAAGATTCTATCATTTTTTGAATAGATTTATTATAGGTAAAGTCATCCAGATGGCTGTATTGCAGATAATGCAGCGTTTTTTCGGGAAACTTAACCATGCAAACCGAAAGTGCCCAGGCTACTGCCATCTTTACATAATATGCTTCGTGACTGATACGGTCGTACTCCAGTAACAATTCATCAATATATTCCGGTTCTATAAAATAAGTCATCGACATCACTACACCGAAACGGATTTCATACTCTTCTTTGGCATGCATCCAGCCTACTAGATACTCCCATAGTGATTGGCGATGTTTTTCTACAAATCTCTTTCCACCTGCAAACTTAAATGTATCGCATACTGACCAGCTGTTAATGAGACGGACAAAACGGGACACACGGTCCAGATAACATTCCAGTTTCTCATCAGGGTGAATATACCCCAATACCATTCCCTGCAACATACGTTCTTCCATGTAGAAAGTACCGGCAGTCTCAAGATAATCTTTCCAATCTTCCCTTTTTGCGATGCGAGCAGCCAGTTTGCGCAAATCGGGAATCCGGATGCCCAATATATGCTCTACTCCCGGATGCAACCCTTTTGTAAAAGGCTTATTACCATATTCCGAGAGGTGCAGCAAATGTTCCTTTACGGTCTTCCCGTCCAAACGATACTCTTCCATAACGGTTTATTTTTCAGAAATAAAAAAACAGCCAAGGTCTGCCGTTATTACCTACGACTACCACCTCGGCTGTTTTCCTTATATTATCTATATTTTAATACACTTCTACTTTGTTGGCCAGTGCTTTACACTTATCGCGCAATGCATCAAGGTCTCCATCGTTTTTATCGTAGCATACCACTACTCCCATACGGCGGTTCAACTTAGTATAAGGTTTTCCGAAGATACGAAGATACGTATTAGGCTGCGAACAAACCAACTCTTCTCCACGATAGCGCGGTTTTTCCTGGCTGGCAATAGGCGACAAGATGACTGCACTTGCTCCAATGTGTTCCTGAGTAATACCTGGAATAGGTAATCCCAGCACCGCATACAGATGAAGTTCAAATTCATTCAAGTTCTGAGTATTGGCCAATGTAACCATACCGGTATCGTGCGGACGAGGAGAAAGTTCGGAGAAATAAACTCCATTTTCATGACTCAAGAAAAACTCTACTCCCCAAAGACCAGCTCCGGTCAAAGCTTCTGTTACCTTGGCAGCCATTCGTTGTGCTTCTGCCAAATGTTCCGGAGCGATGTGTGCCGGCTGGAAACTTTCACGATAATCTCCACCTTTCTGCACATGACCAATTGGCGGGCAGAACAAGGTCGGACCATTCTTCTGGGTAACAGTCAGCAGAGTAATCTCGCTGTCGAACTTGACAAACTCTTCTACAATCAGTTCCTTGATATCACCACGGCTTCCGCTACAGCCATATGCCCAAGAGTATTCCAGATCTTCCGGCCCCTTGGCTACCGACTGTCCTTTTCCCGATGATGACATCAGCGGTTTGATGACACACGGATAACCGATTTTTTCTGCAGCCTCTTTCAGTTCTTCAAAAGAAGTCGCATAAAAATACTTTGCAGTCTTCAAGCCCAGTTCCTTAGCTGCCAGATCACGAATCGCCTTACGGTTCATGGTATAATTTACGGCACGTGCACTTGGAACCACCTGAATACCTTCTTTTTCCAAATGATACAATCGTTCCGTACGGATTGCTTCAATTTCGGGAACAATAATATCCGGATGATATTTTTCTACCACTTTATCAAGTGCATCTCCATCCAGCATACTGAAGACTTCGCAAGCATCTGCTACCTGCATAGCCGGTGCACCTGCATACGAATCACACGCTATTACGTACTGTCCCAAACGTTGAGCTGCTATTACAAACTCTTTTCCCAATTCTCCGGAACCCAGCAAAAGTATTTTCTTAGTCATATTCGTTTCAAGTTTTTTGATCCTTCTTTGCACAAAGGTAAGAAAATATTTCCTTATTAAAGACAATACATCTTACGATTATTACAGTTCCATCATCGGAATATAAGGCAGATTAAGGAAAAATACACCTCCCAACAGTACAGCAAGAATCCATAACACGATAAGTACAACCTTGGTCACTGTCGACATAGGGCGCCATACATGGAAACTCTGCATAATAACCTGAAGCAAACCTACCATCGGAATACCTACTGCAAAAAGCCCGCACAACGCAAAACCGACAGAGGCAGCAGGTACACTGTTTATCAGTTCCCAGTTAATCTCCGGACTTATATAATAAAAGGCTGCCGGAATACTGGCTATCAACCCGGTAGCGACCATCAGCATGGCAAACAACACCACAAATCCGGCCAGCAACACAGGGGCACAACAAATGGCCAGAACCACAAGCAGGAACTTAATGACAAATCCAGCTATCTGCACAATGGCATTACCCAGCTGCGCCAATACAGAACGAGGTTTTTCCGACTGTACATAATGGTTCACCTTTTCAAATCCATCGGTCACCGTTTTCCCTATATTCTCCACATTGATAGGCTGTCCCTTCATCTGCAGTTTCTCTGTAGCCGTATGAGCTGCCGGAATCACAATCCAAGCTATCAGATAGGCCACGATAAGGAAATTAAAAAAGAATCCAAGGAACAAAACTCCCAGACGTACCCAGGTTACATCCATCCCGAAATAATCGGACAATCCGGAAAGCACACCACCCAGAATACGGTCGTCCGGGTTACGGAACAATTTGCGTTTGATTTCTTCCTTCGGTGTATGAGGAGCAGAAGCAGTTGAAGAAGTTTCACTTTCGCCGGTTTCCCAATCTTCCGGTTTACCCATACGGGCTATTACTTCTTCTACGTTCTCCAATGTAATTACCTGTTGTCCGGAGCGGATATATTCATTAAAAATTTCTGCAATACGTATCTCTATATCGCGTACCATTTCTTCCGCCCCCTCTTCCTTACGGAAATGATAACGGAGGTTGTTCAGGTAGTTATCCAACAGTTTATAGGCATCTTCATCAATATGATATACCGTGCCACCCAAATTAACAGTCAGTGTTTTTTTCATTGTATTTTACAGTTAAAAGTTTTGTTCTTAAATGATTTACAGTATCCGAAAGTTCATCCCATGCAGTCTGTAGCCCTGCCAGAAACTCCTCCCCTTTGGGAGTCAGCTTGTAATACTTGCGGGGAGGTCCCTGAGTCGATTCCACCCACTCGTACGACAACAGTTCGTCATTCTTCAGTCGGGTAAGCAACGGGTAAAGTGTTCCTTCCACCACAATAAGCCGGGCTTCTTTCAGATTCTGTATGATATCCGAAGCATACGACGGCTCCCGATGAAGCAGCAAGAGGATACAATATTCCAACATCCCTTTGCGCATTTGCGATTTTACATTATCTACATTCATAGTTTCTGAGTTTGCTTATTTGTATGGCACAAATATATGTATTATATCAATACCTTGTATTGCAAGGTACTTTTATTTTATATAAATTAACATGTTAAACAAGTCGCAAACCAAAGAAGCAATACAGATAAACCGTACATTTGCAGCCAACAGAAACCTTTAAAACAAAAACTATGTACAGTATACGTCAAGCTACTTATGCCGATATACCTCTGATACACGAGATGGCTGCAAATGTATTTCCGGAAACCTACAAAAACATCCTTACTCCGGAACAAATCGAGTATATGATGGAATGGATGTACTCCCTTGAAAACCTCCGAAAGCAGATGGAAGAAGAAGGACACATCTATTATCTTGCTTTCAAAGACGGCGAAGCGGCCGGATATGTTTCCATCCAGCAGGAAGGAGAATCACTTTTCCATCTTCAGAAAATCTATGTCCTCCCCCGCTTCCAGAAAGACCGGATAGGGAAAAAGCTGTTCGAACAGGCCATTGCCGGCATCAAAGCGCTACACCCCGCCCCTTGCCGCATGGAACTGAATGTAAACCGGCACAATCCGGCTCTTGGATTTTATGAGCACATGGGGATGAAAAAAGTCAGCGAAGGAGACTTCCCGATAGGAAACGGATACTACATGAACGATTATATCATGGGATTGGACTTGCAATAAAGTATATTCTTTACCCATATAGTCGGAAAGTCCGAAAAAATTAGAACTGAACTGCAATCGGCGACGTCGGCTATACAACCGGCACCGCCGTTTTTACAATCAACGACGTCGATTATAGAAACGACGTCGTCGGATAAAGCTATTCACCTGTATAGTTCAGTCCTTCTATATACAGCAGGTTCTTACTTTTATTTGTATCGGAATTCTTATTTAACCCGCAACTGCATCCATTATCCCGAATAAATTTCTATTTTTGTATTTTTACAATTATTCAGAACAAAACAGGAAAGAAGCAACATAGGAAATCATGATTAAAAGATACCTCTGCATTACATCAGGCATCGTTTTTCTGACTTTAGGGATTATCGGAATATTTATCCCTCTGCTGCCTACTACCCCTTTCCTGCTTCTTTCAGCCGCCTTATTTTTCCAAGGTTCTCCACGTTTGTACCGATGGCTGCTCAACCATAAACAATTGGGACCCTATATCCGCAATTTCAGAGAAGAACGTTCCATTCCTTTGCGAGCTAAAATCCTGTCTATTTCATTATTGTGGATTACCTGTCTGCATTGCATCTTTTTCCTGCTTCCGGCCTGCTGGATGAAACTCCTGTTGGGGCTCATCGCCATCGGTGTCACCTGCTATCTGCTCTCGTTCAAGACAAAAAGATAAATGCAACTTTCCGATGCGTCTTATCTTTTATATTTCTCTGATAAGAACTCATTTTATAGAGGACTCATTCTTTCATCCAATCACATCACATCTTTCATTTTCCTTCTTAGCATATACTTTGAAGAAGTCTATCACATTCGGATAGAAATTTTCAAAGTTACCATATTTTGATTGCTCCTTTTCGTATTTTCTTAGCAGGCTGACCAATTCCGGCATCCATCTGAAATTTCGTTGCACTTGTTCTAGCAATTCGTTTTTTATTTCTTCCGGTTTGTATTTCTTATCCAACATATAACAGATAACTGCAGCACGGACAAGTGATTCATTTACCATTGTTTTCCAGTTATTGTAAGCCTGTCTTGACATACTCCATTGTGACGACCTAAACAAATCTGTTGCTGCAACTTCAAGTTGCCTTACATATTCTGGATATTTGTTTTCATCCAAATAATGATTGATAAAAGAATGGTTAAATTCATGAATTAGTGTAGGCAGATATTCCTTGCTATACATTGGCATATCTTTTTTATCTACATAATAACCAACAATGGCAAAAACTTCCTTCATTTTGCCTGTCAGTTGTCTATTTACACCATAGTTTCCGCCACCATTACAGAATCCGATTATCACAGAAAAACTTTCTTGAGGTTCATTGCCATAAAAATCGGCATACCAGTTTATATCAAAATGATTAATAACATTATCCTGATAAGACTCAATACCTTTTGTATAAAAGTCTTTATGGGCATTGAAAAACTCATTGAATTTAGAGTCTTTATAAAAATTATTGAGATAAGACAGAAATTCACTCTTATCCACATCTTTCCATCTTTTCTCTAATGTAGGGATATCTTCCTCTAATAATGAAAGTATGCCATTACGGTTTTCCAAATGTATAGCCATCGACATGACTGCATCAAAAGAAATTCTATACTTATTCCGAAGCTCTTGCATATACTGCACAGCTGGATGTTCTGTATTATCCTTAAAATAACAATCTATGTCTTTTATATATTGACCTGCCATATCCATCTTATATTCAGGAAATCCGGCTATACGGGACAAGATACTCATCAGTTCCACATTTTCATTTACCTGCGGAATTACAGACTGTGCCTTTACACAAAAACATGCAATAAACAAGGCAAAAATTAAAAGACTTTTTTTCATTTTGTCAACTGTGTTGATTCGTAAAATTTAGAAAGACTAATATAATAATCTATCTTGGAATTTGGCAATGTAAAATGTAGAGAGTTACCGAAATATACATCAGGGCATCCTGTTTCTCCTTCCACACTTGCAATGCCTAACTTCTTCATCGTATGAGCCAAAGTAGAAGCCCCGGAATAAGTTTTGTTATTTACCAGAATAGTTGTTTTACCATGATACAGATTAACTTCTTTCAAATTACTCTTGACGGGAATATCTTTTATCACAAAAAGTTCTCTGTCCGGCAAATTGCAGATTTGACTGTAAATCTCCGGATGTCTGCCTCTATTATAGATTTTAGAATATGAACTAACCTTTAACTGGCTTTCCGAATATAACGAATAGTCTGGATGTGGGAAATAGGAAATAAGCCTTTCCACACACTTACTTGAACCGCCTGTATTATTTCGTAAATCAATGGTTATATCCTTTATTTTTCTACGATGTATTTCCTTAAAAACTGAATCACAAAATGCCTTTAATTCAGCATCTTGAAATACATTGCGAATAGTGAGAGTTGCCTTTGTAAAATCGGAGGAGAAACTGCAACTGAAACTTTCAAGTTTTTTCTTAGATTGTCTTTCCTTAATGACCTTTAAGGCCACACTTTGCGGAACTCCTTCCATACGTATCTCTTCCATTTTATCTCCACGTTTCACCGTAAAATCATACGACTCGCCCCATCTGTACATGTACCATAACAATGGAGACCAATAGGCGTTTACACTGCCTTCTTTTATGCCATTACCTTTCTCCGAGCCCCAAAGGCTATACATCCGTTCAAGTATATCTTTTGAACGGATACCGTTTATACCGAGAATCGTATCACCTTCACAAACTCCGAAATTATCAATCACTGGATATTCTACAATAAAGAAATCTCCAGATGCTTTTATTCTCAATGGCATGGTATTACCATCTTTCTTTGCGTAAGCAATAAGGGTCTTGGTAATAGGTGGCAGCATCATGCTATGTCCATCCTTTATCTTTGCCATAAAAGGAGCTATTTTCAGATAAAAGTCGGATATGCTGATAGAATCAGTCAGTGAAGCCTTAATCTGTGCTTTATTGTTTTCATATTCTTTTCTTGACTGATAGAGATAAAGATCCGGGTGTACACATTCCATGTTTGTACATAAAGTATCAAAATCAGCTATTTGCTGGGCAGAACTTAATTTTTGCCCAAAAGAGGCATTACATAAAAGCAAAAAAAGTAAGCAATATATTATATATCTTCTATTCATTCTGTCATTTATCAGGTTAATACTATTTCTTAACTTGCTGAATATAGCTATAAATAGAAGTAAAATAAAACTTTTCATATTAATGTCTCCTATATAGTGAATGATTTCAGTAATTCGTAACAATGACAATCAATAAACTAATCATTCTTAAAGCAGTTTTTTTCAAAGTACTATATTCATTTGAACATTTCTAGTGTGAGATAATAGTATTCCTATCATAACTTCCAACAAAATCCAACCTTCCATCTTTTAGTTTATAAAACCTGATGATATAATCCTTTAAAGGAACAAGTATAGTGTTATCACTCTTTCCATATTTATATTTAAAAGAATATGGAATTGGAGATTTGACATGCACAAGTTCTTCTTTTATATATACTTTTGCAACATCATAATCAGAGAATTTCAATGAGTCAAATTTATTCTCTCTTTGATTTATCATCCATTGTGGATAGCCGTGGACATACCCAGTATGCGGAAAAACCACATAAAGGTCTCTTCCGGATGAATTTTTCATGTTCAATGGCTTGTTGTTTGTATCTGTCAGTACAGTAGGAACTTTGATATGATAATAATCTATAAGTTCATTATAATAGTTACTTGATTCAGGTTCTGAATAAACGGTCAGATCAATGGTAAAAGGATTTATCTGAGCTATTTTGTCGAGATAGGAAGCAAGTGATTGAGAGCGGTTTTCATTATTGTGATCAAATCCGCATATGATCAAGAATTTATCCTGAGGATTATCTTGGACAACTTTGTATATATTTTCTGCCGATACAGAATCTCTGTTTTTATATGCATAACCGTCATAAGCATGTAATTTGAAACCTGTCTGAACAGCATTTCTTACAAGATTTGCCATACATGGTTCATTGGTATAGATACCCATTTCTCTTTCCGGATAAGTGATATCTGTATATTCAGGAGATAAAGCTTCCATAAAAAGATGTCTGTAACCATTGTCATATAAATCCTTCAACAAAGAGTTGATAAAAGTGCGATGTTGCGGATATAGATGCGCTTCATTGAACATGATTATCATCTCGTCCAAAACATTCTTCAAAATAAAGTCGTTAGCATTTTCCGGATGAATTGCCTCACTCAACATTTCACTTTGCTTGAGTTTTTGTGTAGGACTACGAAAAAGAAAATTTGTTCTGTCTTTCTCTAATATTCTGCCATTGAAAGTTTGAACCGTCATTAATGCCTGTCCGTAATAGTCACGAAACTCTGTTTTTACATGAGTACTATCAAATTGTATTTTATGTTCCGTTTCCCAAAAATCCATATTGTTTTTCCATGCTTCGCGCATATAATCAAACGCCCATAATGGGTTATTATAATCAATGCTTATTGATTGTGCAGCAATTATACCGCAATAAAATAATACAATTGACCAAAGCGAAAAAAATTTATTCATAGTTGTATTTTTTATGGCATTAAAACAATAGGCGGCTTATATTCTTCAGCTTTATCTCATAATTTCAGAAAAAGCCATCTCCAAAAGAAGACTTCCTCTGGAAATGGCTTTCAAGCATTTTTACTTCATCTTATTACAAGGAAGCAGCGCCTCCGTTTTACTTCAATTTCAGCACCACGATACGGTCTGTATCCGGAGTAAGCGAAGCTGTATGCAATACGATACCTCCCTTGACGGTTTCACGGCTTACTTTTTCACCGGAATCGAACAGATAGGCATCGGTTACCTTGTTATTTAAGGGGAGCGTAATCAACTTGGGCATCTTGTCAGAAAGAATATGTACATAAAGAGTATTTCCCTTTCGGGTAGTCGTACCCCAATCGGCAGTCATCACATCACCTGCTTCTGTTCCATACACAGTCTCTCCATATTTCTTCATCCATTCTCCCATTCCTTTCAGACGCTCTACAGCTACTGCCGGTAATTCCCCGTTCGGCTGCGGGCCGATATTCATCAAAAGGTTAGCTCCCTTACCTGCCGCACGTACCAGCAAACGAATCAACGTAGGAACAGACTTATAATTCTGGTCTTTTACACGGTATCCCCACATACCATTCATGGTTTCGCATGTTTCCAATGGTAAAGAGCCAATTGCCTGACCGGAAAGCCCCGCCTTGTTTTCACCTGGCAAATCGCGCTCGAACATCTGAAAATCCTCACCTTCAAACGGAGTCTGATGATGATTGTTACCTATCAGACAAGCCGGCTGCAGACGGTGAATCAGTGCATACTGCTCATCCAGTCCCCAATCAAAATCCGGGTGTATATCGTGATCCCACCAACCATCAAACCAGATAGCTCCAATTTCACCGTAATTTGTCAGCAATTCGGTGAGCTGATTATTCATGAACTGATAATATGTTTTCCACTCTCCGTGTCCGGTACGTCCGGTACCATGTCCGGTTCTTCCCAGCGGATAATAATCTTCTCTGGTCCAGTCCAGATGCGAATAATACAGATGCAGTTTGATACCCTGCTTGTGGCACTCGTCTGCCAACTCTTTCAGAATATCGCGCTTGAAAGGAGTAGCATCTACAATATCATAATCGGAATAACGGGTATCGAACATCGAGAATCCATCATGATGACGGGTAGTAATACAGATATATTTCGCACCGGCATCCTTGATTGCAGCTACCCAGTCGTGTGCATTAAACTTTGCAGGATAAAATCCGGAAGCAGCCTTGGCATATTCATGGCAGTCGATGTTTTCGTTCTGCATATACCATTCGCCCTGACCGAACATACTGTAGATACCCCAATGCAGGAAAATACCGAATTTATTGTCCTTAAAGACTTCGCGCGCCTGCAGATTCTCCGGTGCAGGCTGATATACAGCGCTTTCGTTTTGTGAAAACAGGGAAGAAACGCCCAAGAAAGTACCAAGACACATTCCCCACAAACAACGAGATGTACGTGTTTTCATAGTTTCCATAGAATAAAAAATTGTATATTTTAGAATATCGGACACAAATGTAAAGATTCATACAAAATCTTCCAACAATCAAAGCCACAAGTTTTACTTTTTGTTTTTCACCAACTCCGACCGGATGCGGCTTAACGACTGAGGTGTGACATACAGATAGGAAGCAATGTGCTTCAACGGTACATGCTGAAGAAGCTGGGGATTTCTCTCCAGCAGAGCCAGATAGCGTTCCTTGGCCTGTGTAGCACCACCATTTATCAATTCCTCCTCAAAAGTCATAAAATCGTGTTCAAAGAGTCGTCTGCCCAAATTGGCACACTCTACAGACGAAGAGAAGAAAGCTTCCAACTTTGCCTTTGGAATCCGGTAAATGGTACTTGTGCTCATGGCTTCAATCGTCACTCTGGCAGGACGTCCTGCTACGTATCCCCATGTAGAAAACAACGCTTCCCCCCGAGAAGCAAACCATACGGAAAGGTCGACTCCATCGCGCAGATAATGCCCTCGCCAGATACCTTCGGCTATCAAATGGAAATCGGTATTCAGCTCCCCTTCTCTTACCAGGCACTCACCACGGGTGTATATCACTCTTTCCATTTTTTCCATCAGCATCATTACCATCTGTACAGGCCACTGATATTTGCGACAAAACAGTGCTACGAAATCTTCCATTGCTTTCCTACTTTATTCGGAACAAAAATAGCCTTATTCAGTGAGTTTTCTGTATACCCCGGCAATAAATTGTCAGGACAAACAGAAAAGTCAGTAACTCCGATACCGGAACCGCCAGCCAGATACCGGGTACTCCCCAACATAGAGGAAGAACTGCAAAGCAAATCAGCACCAGCACAAACCCTCTCAGCAAGGTAACAGCCATTGCCGGACGGTCGCGCTCCACACTCTGAAAATAACCGATGGACACAATGTTGATTCCAAAGAATACAAAACCGGAAGCAAACAGAGGGAGACCTTCGGCTGCTATATGATGAGCGGGATATTCGGAGGAAATAAACATTTCCGTAATAGGGTGTGCGAACAAAAGAGTCAGTATAAAGACCAGCAGTCCGCAGGAGACGACTGTAATCAGTGCCAGACGGAAAGCAGCCCGTACTCTGTCACGATGGCCTACTCCGTAATTATAACTGAGAATGGGCTGTGCCGATTGTGCGACAGCATTGTATACCATAAATACGATAGGGAAAAAGTAACAGGCTATGCTGTATGCAGCGACTCCATCTTCGCCCAAATAACGGATGAATACATAGTTTCCGGCAAACATCATCGTAGCAATGGCTGCTTCGCATAAAAAACTGGAAGCGCCCAGACGACACATATACCCTACGTTTCGAATGGTGAGTCTGAGGCTTTTCATACTCCATTTTATCTTGCAGAAATGAAGTTCATGACGAGGCTGAAACAGATAAACCAGAATCATCAGCGCACCGACAATGTACCCCAAGCTGGTTGCCAGGGCTGCTCCAAACATCCCCCACCCCAATTCAAAGATAAAATAATAGTCCAGCCCGATATTAATCAGCGCAGGAATCACATTACACACCATGGCATAGTTGGGTGAACCGTCCAGACGCAGGAAGAACATTCCAGAACTCAGCAAGGTACTGAATGCCAGAAAGGGTACAAACCAATGCATATATTCTATGGCCAGAGGGAGAAGACGCGGCGAACTTCCTAACCAGAGAGCTACTTTCTCTGCATTCAGCAATATAAATAATATATAAGCAATCACCAATAAAGAGGATACAACTACAGCCTGTGTCACATTGATGCGCGCAACCTTTACCTTACCGTGCGACAAATGAATGGAGGCCACTACCGATGCACCGATACCAAACATCAGACCAATACCGGTATTGACAAGAAACAAAGGAGCCGTAATGTTGACTGCTGCCAGTGCATCACTGCCGATTCCTTTTCCTACAAAAATTCCATCTGTGATGATGAAGATAGCCGAAAATATCATCCCCAGTACAGTAGGTATCAGCAACTTCCGGAAAAGTGTCGATACTTCCATTGTTCCAAAATCAATTTCATCTTTCATTTTCATAGCTCTTTATTTTCTGTTTTGCGGCTGCGAAGATACGGCAAAGGGAAGACTTAAAGATTAACATTTGGTAATTTATATATTTTCTTTCTTCCGCGAATTGTGTACCTTTGCATAAATAAACTAAAGAATAGACAACTATGCCAACAGACTTAGAAACCACTTACAAACTTCCTGATCTGTCGGACTCAATGGGTGCTCATCTGGGAATTAAATTCCAGACTGTACAAGAAGGATATGTAAAAGCAACCATGCCGGTTGATGCACGTACCTGCCAGCCTTTCGGTATTCTGAATGGCGGCGCCTCACTGGCACTTGCCGAGATTGTAGCTGGACATGGTTCGGTACCTCTCTGCAGTCCCGACCAGATGCCATGCGGTATACAGGTCAGTGCCAATCATGTAAGAATGGTCCGTACAGGCAGTTATGTAGAGGCCACAGGACGCCTGATTCACCGGGGACGTACCTCTCATATCTGGAATGTGGATATAACCGACCCTGAAGGAAGATTGGTATCCACTGCCCGTATTGTCAATCAAATTGTAAAGAAGCGATTATGATTTTACCCGAATCTCATATTCAGAAACTGTTCGACCGGCTTGCACAAAGTGCGACAAGTTTTGCACTATACCGCCTTCCCTGGACAGATGAACCGATTCTTGTACTCCAGAAAGAGGGAGAAGCAGAAGCGTTTGATGACTTAAGTGAACTCAACGGGAAGAAAGGATTTGTGCTGGCTCCTTTTCATCGGACAGAGAGCCATCCGATTGTCCTGATCCGACCGGATATCGTGGCACACGAATGGGAACAGATTATCCAAGAGGTGTGCCATATATTTCCACAAACTTCTGATGTAGCGATACAAAACGGAACGGATTCCGACATTTGCATGGATACACCGGAAGAAAACAAACAGCATTACGAAGAAGCCTTTGCACGGTTCATTGCTCCGTTGCAGCAAAAGACTTTCAAAAAACTGGTGCTGTCACGCCATTGTACACAGCCTGTTCCCGAAGGATTCTCTCCTCTTGCTGCTTTTGTACGTGCCTGCAACAGTTATCCGCGTATGATGATTTCACTCTGCCATACCCCACAGACAGGTACATGGATTGGAAGTACTCCCGAAATCATTCTTAGCGGACAAGAGAAACTGTGGCATACGGTATCATTAGCCGGTACTATGCCTATGCAGGGAGAAAGTATTCCTACTGAATGGAGTACGAAAAATCAGGAAGAACAGGCTTTTGTAAGTGAATATATCCGGAAGTGTGTCAAGCAGTTCGGCTCTCAGGTTACCGAAAAAGGACCTTATACAGCACGTGCAGGACATGTAGTACACCTGAAGACCGATTTCCATTTCAGCCTGAAAGAAACCGGTCATCTGGGTGATTTGCTTAAGACCTTGCATCCCACTCCGGCTGTATGCGGACTTCCCAAACAACCCGCCTACGATTTTATTTTGGAAAACGAACATTACGACCGCAGCTATTATTCCGGCATCATCGGATGGCTCGAGCCTGAAGGCCATACAACCCTGTATGTCAATCTGCGTTGCATGAAGATAGAAGACAAACAGATTACATTCTATGCCGGAGGAGGTATCCTCCCCTCATCTGTTGCCGACTCCGAATGGGAGGAAACACAACAGAAGATGAATACCATGCGTCATATTTTATAACCCTGAAATTACTGTTCTTATGTATACAGATAAAAAAAGTATCCTTCAACTGGCAGCTTTGCTGAAAGCGCACGGTATCCGTAAAATCGTGCTTTGCCCGGGTAGCCGTAACATTCCTATCGTACAGACACTGGCCAATATACCGGACTTTACCTGCTATCCGATGACCGACGAGCGAAGTGCCGGATTCTTTGCACTGGGACTGGCTTTGCACGGGGGAACTCCGGCTGCCGTATGCTGTACTTCGGGAACTGCATTGCTCAATCTTCACCCTGCGGTAGCAGAAGCGTTTTATCAGCAGGTACCTTTGGTCGTTATCTCAGCCGACCGACCTGCGGCATGGATCGGACAAATGGACGGACAGACCTTGCCTCAACCCGGGGTATTCGGTTCGTTGGTCAAGAAGTCGGTCGACCTGCCCGAAGTGGATAGCGAAGAGAGCGAATGGTACTGCAACCGTCTGATTAATGAAGCACTGCTGGAACTGAACCATCACGGAAAAGGACCGGTACATATCAATGTGCCCATCAGCGAACCTTTCTTCAAGCTTCCGGTTACGGAACTGCCGGAGGTAAGAGTCATTACCCGCTATCAGGGACTGAGTGTATACGATAAAGACTACCAGCCACTGATAGACCGTCTGAACCGCTATCAGCGACGCATGGCAGTAGTAGGACAAATGAATCTGATTTATCTGTTCGACAAACGATATACCAAGATGTTGTACAAGCATTTTGCCTGGTTTACGGAAAACATCAGTAACCAGACTGTGCCGGGAGTACCTATCCGCAACATCGAACCGCTGCTTTGCTCCATGAACTTTGAGACACAGCAGAAAATGCGTCCGGAATTGCTTATTACCTACGGAGGACACATCATCTCCAAACGGTTGAAGAAGTTCCTGCGCCGTCATCCGCCGGTAGAACATTGGCACATTGCTCCCGACGGCGAAGTGGTCGACCTCTATGGTTCACTGACCACCGTCATCGAAATGGATCCGTTCGAGTTCCTCGAAAAGATTGCTCCCATGATGGAAAATCGCACACCAGAATATCCGCGCCAGTGGGAAGCACTTTCCAAGGCCATTCCACAGGCACAGTTCGATTATTCGGAAATGAGCGCCATCGGTGCAGTCATCAAAAACCTGCCGGCTCCCTGTAGCCTGCATCTTGCCAACAGTTCTGTAGTGCGCTATGCACAACTGTTCGATATTCCGGCCAACGTGGAAATTCTGTCCAACCGAGGCACCAACGGTATAGAAGGTTCACTTTCTACTGCATTGGGATATGCCACGGCTTCCGACAAACTGAACTATCTGTTCATCGGCGACCTGAGTTTCTTCTACGACATGAATGCGCTATGGAATTCCAACTACGGAGCCAATATACGCATCCTCTTGCTGAACAACGAGGGAGGGGAAATCTTCCATGCGCTTCCGGGACTGGAACTGCATGAGAATGCCCGCCGCTTCGTAACAGCCACTCACTGTGCCACAGCAAAAGCCTGGGCAGAAGACCGGGGATTCGAATACCTTTCCGCCCACAACAGCGAAGAACTGAATGCAGCTGTAACCGTCTTTACCCAAGCCTCTGTCACCAACCGTCCGATGCTTCTGGAAGTATTTACAGACAAGAATCTGGACATTGAGATGCTGAAGGAATATTATCATAATCTGAAAAAAGAATCATAAAAAACCGATACATATGTCACAACAAAGAGAATGGAAAACTATCAAAGAATACCAGGATATTCTTTTCGAGTTTTATAATGGCATAGCCAAGATTACCATCAATCGTCCCCGCTACCGCAATGCGTTCACTCCAACTACTACGACTGAAATCAGCGATGCGCTGTACTACTGCCGCGAGTGTCAGGACATCAATGTAGTGGTACTGACCGGAGCCGGCGACAAAGCCTTCTGTTCCGGTGGCGACATGCACGTAAAAGGACACGGAGGTTATGTAGGAACCGACGGTGTACCTCGCCTGAATGTGCTGGATGTACAGAAACAAATCCGCTCTATCCCGAAACCGGTTATTGCCATGGTAAACGGATACGCCATTGGTGGCGGACACGTATTGCATGTGGTGTGCGACCTGACTATTGCTTCCGAAAATGCCATCTTCGGTCAGACCGGACCGCGTGTAGGTAGTTTCGATGCAGGTTTCGGTTCTTCTTATCTGGCTCGTATCGTAGGACAGAAAAAGGCACGCGAAATCTGGTTCCTCTGCCGTCAGTATTCTGCACAGGAAGCACTCGACATGGGACTGGTAAACAAGGTAGTTCCTTTCGACCAGCTGGAAGACGAAGTGGTAGAATGGGCAGAAACCATGATGCAGCACAGTCCGCTCGCACTGCGTATGATTAAAGCCGGTCTGAATGCTGAACTGGACGGACAGGCCGGAATACAGGAACTGGCCGGCGATGCCACCATGCTGTATTACATGACAGAAGAAGCTCAGGAAGGTGGAAAAGCGTTCCTCGAAAAACGCAAGCCCGACTGGAGCAAATATCCTAAATTCCCCTAATTTACTGATCCGGCACTTGAGCAGACCGATTTTTATCAGTCCGTTCAAGTGCCGAAAATATAATTACGCCCATGTATCAATTGCAAATCATTCCGCGCACCCTGCATTTCAAACAGCCGGCAGGCACTTCGCGCGGTATCTATACAACCCGCCGTGTATGGTATCTGTTGCTGACAGACACTGTCAGCGGACGATATGGAGTAGGCGAATGTGCTCCTCTCCCGGCTCTCAGTTGCGATGACCTTCCGGAATACGAAGAAATCCTGCAGGCCCACTGCCGTGAGGTAGAGCGTAACGGATGCATCGACTACGAAGCGCTGCGCCCTTATCCGTCCATGCTTTTTGGTCTGGAAACAGCCTTGCAACATCTTCATGCAGGAAGTCTGCAGTTATGGGCCACTCCTTTCTCCGAAGGCCGACAGGGAATCCCCATCAACGGACTGATCTGGATGGGCAACTTCGACGAGATGTACCAGCGGATTGAAGAAAAGATGAAAGCCGGATTCCGATGCATCAAACTTAAAATCGGAGCCATCGACTTTGAACGGGAGCTGGAACTTCTTTCACACATCCGCAAGCATTTTTCTCCCGAACAGATTGAGCTGCGTGTAGATGCCAACGGAGCTTTTTCTCCGGAAGATGCTCCCCGAAAGCTGGAGCAGCTGAATGAATTCCAGTTGCATTCTATCGAACAGCCTATCCGTGCCGGACAATGGCAAGCCATGAAACAGCTTTGTGCCACCACTCCATTCCCCATTGCGCTCGACGAGGAACTGATTGGTATAAACGAAAGAGAACGCAAGATAGAATTGCTGGATACCATCCGCCCACAATACATCATTCTGAAACCCTCGCTTCACGGAGGTATTCAAGGTTCTCAGGAATGGATTGCACTGGCTGCCGAACGCGGTATCGGTTCGTGGGTGACTTCGGCACTGGAGTCGAACATCGGACTCAATGCCATTGCCCAATGGTGTGCTACCTTACAACCCTCACTGCCGCAAGGATTGGGTACCGGACTTCTCTTTACAGACAATGTAGACTATCCGCTGCACATCCAGGGAGACTGCCTTTGGTATCATCCGGAAGAAGCAGAACCCGACTTAAAACAATGGTTACAACAATGAATTTCCACACAGATATTTCCCGGCAAAGCATAACCATCGACGGAGTGCGATACACTTGTACCGATGCCACTCCGTCCGACGGGATGCCAAGCCGCTTGCAAAACCATTTTCGCCAGGAATACGGAGCAGACAGCTTTCATGTCCAGATAGCCGACTTCCTTGCCGAATGGTTCGACGGTTCCGACACCCTTCAGGTACATACTTCCGGCTCTACCGGAACTCCCAAACAACTCCGGGTAGAAAAGCAGCGCATGATGAACAGTGCCATGCTTACGCTTTCGTTTCTTCACCTCCGGGAAGAAGATACTGCCATGCTCTGCATGCCTCTGCAGTACATTGCAGGAAAGATGGTTGTCGTCCGTGCTTTGGTAGGAGGACTGAATCTTATCCCCGTTGCTCCCTGCGGACATCCTATGCAGTCGCTCTCGCAGACTCCGGTCTTCTCGGCCATGATTCCCATGCAGGTATTCAACTCGCTGCAAGTGCCCGAAGAAGCAGAAAAACTGTCTCGTATCCGGCATCTTATCATCGGTGGTGGAGCTGTCGACGAGGAACTGGGAAAACAACTGCACTCCTTTCCGCACGCAATATGGAGCACATACGGCATGACCGAAACCTTGTCGCACATAGCCTTGCGCCGTCTCAATGGTCCAGAAGCATCCGAATGGTACACTCCCTTTTCGAATGTATCTCTCACACTGTCTGCAGACCAGACACTGATTATCGATGCTCCTCTGGTCAGCCCCATCCGGCTCGTGACCAACGACATTGTGGAGTTCAACCCGCAGGGACAGTTCCGTATTTTAGGCCGAAAAGACAATACCATCAATACAGGTGGAGTAAAAGTCCAAATTGAGCAGGTAGAAGCCCGGCTGAAGCCTTTGCTGCCTTTCGCATTTCAAATCACGGCTGCCCCCGACAGCAAGTTTGGCGAGCGCATCGTTCTTCTGGTACAATCAGAAAATCCAGTGACAGAAGAAAACCTGCACGAAGCCTTCCGGCAATTACCTCCCTACTGGAGACCCAAGCAGATTATCTGCCTGCCCCAACTTCCCTTGACGGGAAGCGGAAAACCCGACCGTGCTACAGCCCGCAAAATAGCCTCATCAACCCAGATTCCGGGTTAGCTACAACCTGCTCCTCTACCAGTCCTTTCTGATAAGGAGTACAGTTTTTCCCCGAAAAAAGTAGAGTACTTTCAAGGAGAAACTGTAATCCTTATCAGAAAGGACTGGCAATGATTCGTATAGGCCAAGACTCTTCCATTAATTTTAGGCACAAATTCAAACATAATTCAATCTTTTTTGTTAATTTTAAATCATTGAAGTTTTCACAAACCCATTGCCCTGCTTGACAAGGTTTCGGCCGACAAGTTCACAAGGCTTCACACATGATGTATGATGCTACGAGTCTACTTGACCGATTACTCACCCCCTGTCAACCCGTTTACATACCACCTGTAAGTGGTGCTTGCGAAACTGAAATTAAATTAGTTAGTATAAATTCCAAACAGAACAACTATGGAAGACGTTTCTTTCCTTATTCCACTCCTGCTCACCATTGGCGGGTTAGTAATCGGAGCCTTACTCAAGTCTCTGCTTAAACACAGTCGTATCCCTTATACAGTAGGCCTGTTTGCCATTGGTCTGGCTTTAGGTCTTCTCAACCGTACAGGTGTGTTCGATTTCTGGCCCAATCTGACAGAAGCCGTCAATTCTGTAGCCAATATCCATCCGGACCTTATTTTATATCCTAAAATCCGCAACTATCATCCAATACACGATTAAGGGTAGATTTATGAGT
>UQPQ01000030.1 GCA_900542985.1 uncultured Bacteroides sp. | reverse complement strand
TCTGCCTTTTCAGCGGCAAGTCGGGCTTCTTCCGCTTTGCGCTGCTCTTCGGCAAGCCGTTCCTGTTCGGCACGCTTCTCGGCTGCCAGTCGTTCGGCTTCCGCCTTGCGCCGTGCTTCCGTATCAGCATCCGTTACGGCTGTCTCTTTTACCGGTACCGTCATGCGCACGGTGACAAAATCACCCTCAGTTGCATGGTTGCGGGTGATGAAATTCTCCTCTTTTATTCCCGCGCGTATAATCAGTTCAGATTTCACGCGGTTGGCACGGATTTTTGCTGTGGCCAGATTCTTTGCTTCACTGTTTAAGGAGTTGCAGTAACCATCGACGTATAGCGGTAACTGTCCGTTTGAAATATCCGATTTGTTACTTTCTATACATTTTATAAGTCGTGTAAGCTCCCGACTGTTGTTCTCGAAAGGTACATAAAACATACCTTTTTTCTGTACGAAGCGGAAGGTGTAAGTCGTATCAGCTTTCTGCTGTGCGGCAGAAGGAGAAACTATTACCATCAGCCACAGAAACAGAACCGGAAAAAAGATTCTTTTGCTCATAATGATAAGAATTATAACTTGTTGCTTTCTCAAAGTTAAGAAAAACTAAAATCTACCCCAAAAAGTGGAAGGATTTTTTTGTAAATACTCTTCTTTTTGTGATTAGCACAATTTATAATTGTTGCATGAGCATTTTTTTGTTGTGAAAGTAATTTTATTTGTATGTCTTTGCTCTTATTGTTTTCTCCATTTGGCTGGTGTATAACCTTCTTTTTCGGTGAAAGTCTTGATGAAATGACTTACTGAAAGAAAGCCGGAAGCTTCTGATATTTGTTTTATATTCATATCCGGATGTTCTTTCAGCATTTGTTTGGCATACTCAATACGGAGGTTTGCAACCCAATCCCGGAATGAAAGATTGTATCTTTCCTTAATATATGCACTTAGATAAGTCCTGTTTGTTCCGAGTGCTTTAGCCATATCATTGATAGTAAACCCGGATTGGGCATAGGTCTCCATTTTTATCCAGTTTTCCAGGTTGCGGGCAATGTGTTCGTAATATTGTGGAATATCTTTTTCGGGTATTGTTTCGTCTGTGGAACTTGTTTCTTTTCCATCTTCAAGGGTACGTTCTATCTGTTCGTAGAATAACAGGTAGTTCAGATAAGAATAAAAAAGATAGATATAAAACGGTATGGATGACAAAATCCAAATATAGATGTATTCATCGGGTAGGAAAGTCAGAAGTCCACATCCTACTCCAAATATAGCAGCCCAATAGGTGAAAACGGACATCCAGTGTACATATACTGCCACATCGTCGGAATGGGTTTCATCTAAAGTTTGCACTGCCCGTTTGTAGGTCAGTATCAATCTTCGGGCTAAGATAATTCCGTAAGTTATCAGCCATACAGCCATGGCGAGTAAGCCTATATTTTGTATCATTCCTTTGGGGAGTAGAAACAACACTGTACCGGAAAGAGTAGAAAATACAATCCAAAGGCAAATATGAGTCCGCAATCGTCTTGGCGTGATGTAAGAACGGTCGAGAAGTGAAGTGAGCGCTGAACTGAAAAGCCAGTAGCACAGGAAGTAGGTGGAAAGGTTCATCAGAATGGCGGCATTTATATTGATGAATCGTATTCCACAGAATAAATGTACGGAATAATTTGCAGATAGTGCCAGAAGTGCCACGCCCATTGTTCTTCGCGAACGGAGATAGTTGTTGAATATTTCTTTTTCCGGAGTCTTGGCAAAAAAGAAGTATAAGCAGAAAAAGAGCATCAATGCTATGGCTGAACAAAGAGAGTATTGGTATAGCTGATAGTTCATGTGTATGTGTTTTTCTATGGAACTTGTCCTTGTTTGATGAAGCAAAATTATAAATTATTTTTGATAAATGATATGGAAAATGGGTTCCTGTTTGTTGTAATTCTGTATTGGCGGATTGAATGCTTGGAGCAATATGTGATGGGAATAGGGTTGATAAACAGTTTTTAATGGGGAGTATTTGCCCGTTTCCCCTTTTTTGGAATGGGATGGTTTATGTGACTTGATTCTGATGTTTGCTGTTTATGTAGATGTACGATATGAAGAGGATCTTTGGGGTTGTATTCCTTTCTAATCTTTTAATAATCATAATAGGTTGTGCTAATCTGTGTTTTTTATAAGGATATTCCACAGATTTTCGGTAACTTTGTACGCTAATATATAGATTTGAAAAGAAATGGATATGACAAAAACTCCTTTATTGGGGAAAACTCTGAACGAAATACAGGGGATTGTTTCCGATTTGGGGATGCCGAAGTTTACTGCCGGACAGATTGCTGCATGGATTTACGACAGAAAGGTGACCTCGATTGACGAAATGACAAATCTGTCGTTGAAGAACCGGGAACGCCTGAAGGAAAACTATGAAATCGGTGCTTCTGCTCCTGTACATGAAATGCGCTCGGTAGACGGTACGGTGAAATATCTTTTCCGCACTCCTGAAGGAGATTATATAGAGTCTGTGTATATTCCTGATGCGGACAGAGCTACTCTGTGTGTATCTTCGCAGGTAGGTTGCAAGATGAACTGTAAATTCTGTATGACAGGGAAGCAGGGATATACCAATAGTCTGACCGCTACACAGATATTGAATCAGATTTACTCGATTCCTGAACGCGATACATTGACTAATGTGGTGTTTATGGGAATGGGAGAACCTTTTGATAATCTGGATGCGGTACTTCGTGCACTGGAAATACTTACGGCCGACTATGGGTATAAATGGAGTCCGAAACGTATTACTGTTTCTACTGTGGGACTGCGCAAAGGACTGGAACGTTTCCTGGAAGAAAGCGATTGTCATCTGGCTATCAGTCTGCATTCTCCTTTCCCGGCACAGCGAAGGGAACTGATGCCGGCAGAAAAGGCATTTTCTATTACGGAAATGGTGGAGATTTTACGCCGTTATGATTTCAGCAAGCAACGTCGTCTTTCGTTCGAATACATTGTATTCAAGGGTGTAAACGACAGTCTGATTTATGCCAAGGAGTTGATTAAACTTTTGCGCGGACTGGATTGCCGCATGAATCTGATTCGTTTCCATGCCATTCCGAATGTAGATCTGGAGGGTACCGATTCGGATTCGATGATTGCTTTCCGCGATTATCTTACACAGCATGGCCTGTTTGCGACCATTCGTGCATCGAGAGGAGAGGATATTTTTGCAGCTTGCGGAATGCTCTCTACTGCCAGGCAACAGGCAGAAAAAGAAAATGAAACCATTTAATACAGAGAAAAATATGAAACGTTTATCCTTTTATTTATGTATGGCACTGGTTGGACTGGTGCTGGCTTCTTGTAAAGAAGGAGGAAAAAGTATAATGACACCCGTATCGAGCGGACGTCCCTATGAAGTAATGGTAGTGGCAGACGACAATTGCTGGATGAGTCCGGACAGCGCTTTGTTTCATGTGCTGGATACTGATGTTCCGGGATTGCCTCAGGCTGAACGCTCTTTCCGTATTTCACGTGTACGTCCGGAGCATTTCGACCGTACGATGAGACTGTTCCGGAATATTATTATCGTAGATATTAACCCGAACACATATACGCAGACTAAATTTAAGTATACCCGTGATGCTTATTCATCTCCTCAGATGATTATGACTATTCAGGCACCTACTCAGGCTGAGTTTGCTGATTATGTATCGAAAAACGGACAGGTGATTATTGATTTTTTCACTCGTGCGGAAATGAATCGTGAAGTGAAGCAACTGGAAAAGAAACACAATCAGGTGATTTCTTCTAAAGTGGCAAGTCTTTTCGACTGTGACATCTGGATGCCGGCCGATATGCTTTCTTATAAGGAAGGCAAGGATTTCTTCTGGGCTTCTACTAATCTGAATGATATGAACTTTGTAATGTATGCATTCCCATATACTGATAAGAATACATTTACAAAAGAATATTTTATCCACAAACGTGACTCGGTAATGAAAATCAATCTTCCGGGTGCCAGCGAAGGTATGTATATGGAAACTGCCGATTCTATCTTTGTGGATGTACGGAATATTGCCGTAAAAGGCGATTATGCTTTCGAGGCTCGTGGCTTGTGGGAAATGCGGAATGACGCAATGGGTGGTCCTTTTGTATCGCATATGCGTGTAGACCGTAACAACGGCCGGGTAATTGTGGTAGAAGGTTTTGTCTATAATCCGGGTAAGTTGAAACGCGATCAGATCCGTAAGCTGAATGCAGCGTTGTATACCTTGAAACTTCCTTCAGAAAAAGAGGTTTCTGAAATCCCGGTAGACAACTCCATCGATGAAGAGAAGGCTCAGGTAGAGACTGAACAGAATAATAACAAGTAAACAAATAGAAATGGAAGAAGGTAAGATAAGGGTAGGTATTACTCACGGAGATATAAACGGAGTGGGCTATGAGGTTATTTTAAAGACCTTTTCCGACCCGTCCATGCTGGAATTGTGTACACCTATTATCTATGGTTCACCGAAAGTAGCGGCATACCATCGTAAGACAATGGATATTCAGACTAATTTCAGTATTATCAATTCGGCTTCGGAAGCTCAGGATGGCCGGGTGAATATTGTGAACTGTATAGATGATGAACTGAAGGTGGAATTGACTCGCCCTACTCAGGAGGCTGGAAAAGCGGCTCTTTCTGCTTTGGAAGCAGGACTGGAAGAATATCGTGAAGGCTTGTTTGATGTGCTGGTTACAGCTCCGATTAACAAACATACGATTCAGTCGGATTCATTCCATTTTCCCGGACATACCGAATACATTGAAGAACGTGTGGGCGAGGGACAAAAAGCATTGATGATTCTTTTGAAAGGTGATTTCCGTATTGCATTGGTGACAGGTCATGTGCCGGTTGCAGAGATTGCAAATCATCTGACTAAGGAATTGATTATGGAAAAGATTGCTATTTTCCATCGTTCCTTGAAAAAGGATTTCGGAATAGATTGTCCGCGTATTGCTGTGCTTGCCTTGAATCCTCATGCAGGCGACGGTGGCCTGATTGGTAAGGAGGAACAGGAAATAATCATTCCTGCCATCAATGAAATGATAGCAAAAGGTATTCAGTGTTTTGGTCCTTATCCGGCTGATGGGTTTATGGGAGCAGGAAATTACCGTTATTTCGACGGAGTATTGGCAATGTATCATGATCAGGGATTGGCACCGTTTAAGGCGTTGGCTATGGATGAAGGTGTAAACTTTACTGCCGGACTGCCGATTGTACGTACTTCTCCGGCACATGGTACCGCTTACGATATCGCCGGTCAGGGTATTGCTTCGGAAGATTCCTTCCGTCAGGCTATTTATGTAGCTTTGGATGTATATCGTAACCGCTGTATAGAGGAAGAAATCAGTGCGCGTCCGTTGCGTAAACAGTATTATGAGAAACGTGACGACAGCGATAAGCTGAAGTTGGACTCTATCGATGAAGAATAAATACAGAAATATATTTTTGGTGTTTGGCATAGCGGCAATAGCCGTTATGCTTTTCACTTTTGATGTGTCGTATACCGAACTGGCCGAGAGTGTACGCAGGGCTGGTCTTTGGTTTCCGGTGGTAGTCTTGCTCTGGATGCTGATTTATGTGCTGAACGCAGGTGCATGGTATATTATTATACACGATGGATTCAAAGGAGGAAAAATTCCTTTCTGGCGTGTATACAAATATACGGTAACCGGTTTTGCCCTGAACGCAACCACACCTGTGGGATTGATGGGAGGAGAGCCTTACCGCATTATGGAACTGACTCCGTACGTGGGAGTGGAAAAGGCTACATCGAGTGTGATATTGTATGTGATGATGCATATTTTCTCTCATTTCTGCTTCTGGCTTTTTTCTATCGGACTGTATGTCGTACTGCATTTTGATTATCTTACGACGGGTATGTCTGCTTTTCTTGGTTTGTCCGGACTGTTTTGCCTCTGTGGCGTGTATTTTTTTACAAAAGGATATCGCTCGGGACTTGCCATGCGAAGCATTGGACTGTTGCAAAAGGTACCTTTTCTGCGGAATTGGGCTACGGGGTTTGCACAGCGGAAGAAAGATGCTTTGGAACGGGTAGATGCTCAAATAGCCGAGTTGCATGGAAAGCATCGTATTACGTTCTACTCTTCGCTGGGAGCAGAATTCTTTGCAAGGGTGTTTTCGTGTGCAGAGATTTATTGTATATTGCTGATTTTTACGGATACAATCAGTTACTGGGACTGTATTCTGATATTGGCATTTACTTCTCTGTTTGCCAATGCTCTTTTCTTTTCACCTATGCAGTTGGGTGCCCGTGAGGGAGGATTCGCTTTAGCTGTAGGAGGATTGGCCTTACCTTATGCTTATGGAGTATATATGGGACTGATTATGCGTGTGCGCGAACTTATCTGGATTGTTGTAGGTATCGGACTGATGAAGTTTGGTAACCGCCGTTCGGTAGAAAGTGAAGAATATAAATAGCTATAAAGTATCATGTCGTTTGAATCGTTGAAAAAAGGAATTAAGTCTACGCTGAAATCGGAGGATACAGAAGGATTTTTTGAAATTTACGTGACCCGTTCTTGTGGATATATCTGGGCTTTGTTTTTCAAAAAATTACATGTACATCCCAATGCTGTGACCATTATATCCATTGTACTGGGAGCATTGGCTGGATATATGTTTTATTTTGACGATTTGTATCATACGCTTTGGGGAATTTTCCTGCTGATATGGGCAAACTGGTACGACTGTGCCGACGGGCAACTGGCAAGAATGACGGGGCAGAAAAGTCTGCTGGGACGTATCTTAGATGGATTTGCCGGTGATGTATGGTTCTTCTCTATCTATTTCTTTATTTGTTTGCGCTTGAATGAAGAATGGGGATTATGGATTTGGTTGCTGGCAGCATTTGCCGGACTGATATGTCATAGTAAGCAATGTGCACTGGCCGATTATTATCGCAATGTGCATATATTCTTTCAGAAAGGTGCCGATAAATGTGAATTGGATTCTTCTGTAGTACAGAAGGAGAAAATGAGAAAACTTTCGTGGAAAGAAGCATGGTTCGAGAAGATTTATCTCTTCTTTTATACCCGATATACTCGCAGTCAGGAGCAAATGTCGCCCGCTTGTCAGCATTTGCTGAAAGCATTAAAGACAAAATATGGAAATACTTTGCCTGTTGAGTTGCGCGAAGAATTCCGTCGTGGAAGTAAGCCGCTGATGAAATACACAAATATTCTGACTTTTGATACAAGGGCACTGGTACTCTTTGTCGTGATGCTGGTCAAAGAACCGTATCTGTATTTTGTGTTCGAAATAACAGTCTTGAATGTTCTGTTTTTCTATATGCGCTATAAGCACGAGAATTTATGTAAGAATATTGAGAAAACATATTGTTGAAATGAAAAAAGAAAGGAACATAGCACTGATTATGGCTGGAGGTTCGGGCGACCGTATGGGAACTGATGCTCCAAAGCAATTTGTATGTCTGGGAGGTGTTCCTGTTATTTTATATACATTGAAAGCCTTTCAAGAGCATCCGGAAATAGATGAAATTGGTGTTGTCTGTGTGCCGGGTTGGGAGGACTTTGTGCGCGAACTGTCTCAGAAACATGGCATTGACAAATTGAAACATATTTTTGTCGGGAAAAAAAGTAGCCATGAGTCAGTGCGGGCAGGAATGGAAGGATTGTGTGAAGTGTGCGATATGAAAGACATTGTACTTGTGCATGACGCGGTACGTCCTTTTATCTCTGCACAGATTATTACCGATAATATTGAGGTCTGCCGAACAAAGGGGAATGCCATAACGGCTGTATTGGATAATGAAGCGTTAATGTACAGTACAGACGGTGTGGCATCGGAAAAATATTTCCCGCGAGAAGTGATGTATAAGGCACAGACTCCTCATACTTTCAGGCTGGAAGACCTGAAAGAGGCCTATGAAGAAGCAGATAGAAAAGGAATCTGTGCGCAGTCGCTTTATACACTTATGGCAGAACTGAAACGGTATCCGCTGTATATTGCAAAGGGGCACAGACTGAATATGAAGCTGACTGTACCTGATGATATTTTGGTCTTTGAGGCCATATTATCTATAAAAACAAAACTATAATAATTATAAAACCAACAAACGTAGAAAAATGAAATCGAAAGGAACTTCATTGGTTGACAAGCAGTATATTATTCCGTTTATACTTGTAACCTCACTTTTCTTTTTATGGGGATTTGCCCATGCTATCCTGGATGTGATGAACAAGCACTTTCAGGAAGCACTTGATATTACGAAAGCTCATTCGGCCTTTATTCAGGTAACGATGTATATGGGGTATTTTGTGATGGCAATTCCGGCAGGATTATTTATCAATCGTTTCGGATATCGAAAAGGTGTAGTGTCTGGACTTATTCTTTATGGAGTAGGAGCTTTGCTGTTTATTCCAGGGGAGTATATTGCTTCGTTTAATGCTTTTCTTTTTGCTTTGTTCGTAATCGGATGTGGACTGGCTTTTCTGGAAACAGCGGCTAATCCTTATGTGACGGAACTGGGAGCAAAGGAAACAGCTGCAAGCCGTCTGAACTTTGCTCAATCGTTCAATGGACTGGGATGTATTTGTGCACCGATATTGGTAGGATTTATGTTGTTTTCCAGCGATGGGCAGGAGGGAAGTGGAAGTGTAGCTTTGCCTTATGTATGCATGGGAGTAATAGTATTGCTGGTAGCTGTTATATTTTCTCGTGTAAAACTGCCGGAAATAGAACATGCAATAGAAGTGGATTCGGAAGGACATAAGGTCAGTCTTTGGTCGCATAAGCTGTTTGTGTTTGGAGCTTTTGCTTTGTTTGCTTATGAAATAGGTGAGATTTCAATCAATAGTTTCTTCATCAACTACGTGGTAGAACAAAAATGGATGAGTGCCCGTGATGCCTCTTGGGTTTTATCGTTCGGTGGATTGGGACTGTTCATGGTTGGACGTTTTGTCGGTAGCTGGATTATGCGTCGGGTGCGTGCAGAAAAAATGCTGTTTGTATGTGCTACCGGAGTTGTATTTACTACGTTTGTAGTGCTGCTCGATGTGGGCCTGATTTCACTGGTTGCTCTTCTGTGCGGTTATGCTTTTGAAGCAATTATGTTCCCTACTATTTTTGCGTTGTCTCTGAAAGGACTGGGAAGCCATACCAAGCGTGCTTCTTCTTTCCTGATGATGTCTCCGGTGGGAGGAGTAGTTGGTCCGTTGTTGATGGGATATGTGGCCGATCAGACTACGATGGTATGGTCGTTTGCAGTTCCTTTCTGTGCATATGTATTTGTATGGTTCTATGCGCGTAAAATGTTGTCTGTAGCTTGATTTGATAGAATAAGAAAGAGACCGTTTCAAAGTAAAAAAGATTATCCTAAACTATCTGTGCTAGATGGTTCGCAAGATGATAAACTTCTTTTTATTTTGAGACGGTCTCTTTTTGTATCTGTTTATTTATTCTATAGTTTTGCAGATGTTTTAATTTACCGATGCTAATCTTATGATTTTATGAAACACTGTACCAATTTGTTGAGGCTTTTATGTTTTTGTCTGGTTCTTTGTGCCGTTTCGGCCTTTGCCTCGTATCAACCCCGTTTTTCTACTGCTGGTTTCTATCAGCTTCCTGAAACCGGACGTAGTGTCTATAGTATGAATCCCGCCTGGAGATTCTTACGTGGGAAAATGTCTGGAGCTCAAAGTGTAGATTTTGACGACAAGGATTGGAAACTGGTATCTTTGCCTCATGGCTTGGAACTGTTGCCCTACGAGGCAAGTGGTTGCATCAATTATCAAGGAGAGGCCTGGTATCGAAAGCATTTTACCCCACAGGAAGAATGGAAAGGAAAGCAGCTTTTCCTGCATTTTGAAGCAATTATGGGTAAGTCGAAGGTATGGGTAAACGGACAGTTGGTGAAGGAACACTTTGGAGGTTTCCTTCCGGTTATTGCAGATATAACATCCTATCTTCGTTATGGACAGGATAATGTGATTGCTGTGTGGACAGATAATTCAGATGACCCTTCTTATCCTCCCGGTAAGGCACAAGATATGCTTGATTTTGCTTATTTAGGTGGTATTTACCGTGATTGTTGGCTGGTGGCACATAATAGAGTATATATTACCGATCCTAATTATGAGGAAGAAGTAGCTGGTGGTGGTTTGTTCGTTTCATTTGGAAATATCTCGGATGTAGAAGCTCAGCTTCGTCTGGATGCTCATCTGCGAAATGCATCGTCTGCAATGTTTACAGGCAAACTGATCTACCGCTTATGCGATAAAGATGGAAAACTGGTAGCTATGACCGAAAAGAATGTAAAGCTCCGCTCTGGTAAAGCGCAACAGTTGTCTGCAGAAATGAAGGTACAGCAACCTCATTTGTGGGAACCTGATTCTCCTTATTTGTACGATTTGTTTGTGTATGTCAAAGATCGGAATGGAGATACGGTGGATGGATACCGCAGAAGAATAGGGATACGAAGTATTGAGTTCAAAGGAAAGGACGGATTTTGGCTGAATGGAAAACCTTATTCTTTCCCTTTAATTGGTGCCAACCGTCATCAGGATTTCGCCGTGATAGGCAATGCGTTGCCAAATAGCTTACACTGGCGTGACGCAAAAAAACTGAGAGATGCAGGGCTTCGGGTAATTCGTAATGCACATTATCCGCAGGATCCTGCATTCATGGATGCTTGCGATGAGTTGGGACTTTTTGTCATTGTCAATACACCAGGCTGGCAGTTCTGGAATGAGGAACCAGTATTTGCGCGTCGTGTATATAGTGATATACGTAATATGGTACGTCGTGACCGTAATCATCCTTCTGTATGGATATGGGAACCCATTTTGAATGAAACCTGGTATCCGGAAGATTTTGCCTGTAATGTAGTTAATATTCTGAAAGAAGAGTATCCCTATCCTTATTGTTATGCAGGATGTGATGTGACAGCTAAAGGACACGAGTATTTCCCGGTTCATTTTACTCATCCGTTGAATGGAGCAGGAGGAGCGTTTAATACGGATACAATGGATCCCAAAATCAGTTATTTTACCCGGGAATGGGGCGATAACGTGGATGACTGGAATTCTCATAATTCTCCAAGTAGGGTATATAGAGGATGGGGAGAAGTTCCAATGCTGATTCAGGCTCAGGGATATGCCAAGCCTTCTTATCAATATACTTGTTATGATGCTTTATATCGTACATCCCGTCAACATGTAGGTGGTTGTTTATGGCATTCGTTCGATCATCAGCGAGGTTATCATCCCGATCCGTTTTATGGAGGGATAATGGATGCATTCCGTCAACCTAAATATTCTTATTATATGTTTTGTTCGCAGCGTCCGGTACAAGAGAATCCGGCTTTAATAGCAGAGAATGGCCCGATGGTATATATTGCTCATGCCATGACTCCTTTTTCACCTAAAGATATTACCGTATATAGTAACTGTGAAGAAGTACGGTTGACGTATTGTAAGGAAGGGAAAACGTTTACTTATCGTAAACCGGCAGATGAACAAGGTATGCCTTCTCCTATAATTACTTTTCCCGGGGTTTTTGATGTCATGGATGATAAGGCACTTTCTCGTGAAGCAAAACAGACTGATTCTTATTTGCTGGCAGAGGGACTTGTAGGTGGCAAGGTAGTAGCTACACATAAAGTGGAACCAGCACGCCGTCCATCTAAATTAGTGCTGTGGGTAGACAATGAAGGAGTGGACATGGTAGCTGATGGTTCGGATATAGTGACAGTAGTAGCAGCTATAACCGATGAAAAAGGAAATATCAAACGCCTGAATAACGGAATGATAAAATTTGAAATAGAAGGAGAAGGCCGGTTGGTGGCTGATGAACGTACATTTACTAATCCAAGGGCTATTTCGTGGGGGACTGCTCCTGTGTTAGTGCAGTCAACTACGGTACCGGGAAAGATTCGAGTGCGTGCTTCTATGTGTTGGCAAGGTATTCATACACCTCAGTCGGCAGAAATAGAGATTACTACTCATCCTGCTTCTGGAGAGTGGATAGCCAGCCGATCAAGAAGAATTAAATCTGCTTCATTCTGTACAAAAATACCGTATAGAGCATCAGAGTGTAGAGGTTGACAATGATAATAGACAGAAGAAAATGCGTTTAAAGGAAGTTGAGAAGCAGCAAAGCAATTTTGAGTAAAGATTTAAAATAGCATTATATAATTATAAAAGAAAAGAGTGTATCCACTGAATAACTTATAATGGATACACTCTTTTTTTATGTTATAAAATCTCTGGATGAAGATTGCTGTTTTCTATGATTTGAAGGACTTCTTCTTCACTGCCGGAGAAAGGACCTGATTTTTCAATTTTCAGAGTAGACAATGCAGCAGCAAAACAGCCGGCTTCTTCATATGAAGCTCCTTTGTTTCTCATATACAGATATCCCATTACGTATGTATCTCCACAACCGGTAGCATCTACTACTTCTTTGGGTGGATAAGCTGGTATTCTGTAAAATTTACCGTCTGCATAAATCAGAGAACCGGAACTTCCCAATGTGAGCAAAACTTCTTTGACTCCCCATTCTGCCAGTCGGATAGAGGCTTGTTGATAGTCTGATAGTCCGGTCAACACTTCTGCCTCGTGTTCGTTTACTTTCAGAATATCTACATATTGCAGCATTTCTTTTTTGTTTGCCCAATCTATAGCGTGAACATTCTCTCCTCTTACTTCACGTAAATATCCTTGTGCATCGACAGAAAGTGTACCTTTTTTTGACAGATATTGAAGAACATCCAACGGAAAATCATCGGCCAACAGACTTCCCAAATGATAGAAACGGGCTTCTTCTCCTTCGAGGCCTTCTACTGTGAACGGATCGGCTTTAGCCAATACGCGTTGGGTACGGTTGTCCTGGTTTTCACCGTATGCATTTTCGAAATATACAGTATGCTTGCTGGGAAGCACTTTTACTTCTACTCCTTTGCTGCGAAGCTCTTCTACCGAAGCCATTTCGCTTGGTGCCAGTGCTGTTATCAGTTTATAATTTTGACTGTTCTGTAGGTGACGGATTCCATGAGAAAAATAGTAGGCCGTTCCTCCAGGCATGTACGTAGTTTGTTTCGGAGTAATTATCTTGTCTAAAGTGATGTGTCCGATGCAACAAATATCATTCATTGGCGTAAAGTCTAAAAATTTGCCCGCAAAGGTAGGCAATTTTTTAGACTTTTAAGAGATGTATGTTTGTCGTTTTATCTCATTTTATGGCAAATTTCTCATTTACAGGCTGATTTTATCAGTTAATGTAGTGAGTATATCTGTCAATGAAGCGTGAAAATGCAGGAATTCTCATCAATCCATATTCGAAAACCACGATACCGATGATGGCACATGAGGCGCCGAGTATGGCATCTATAACGTAATGATGTCCGGAATAAACGGCAGTAAACCAAATGCCAATCATAATGAAAGCAAAGATACCTCGTAGCCAGTTGCTGCATCTAGCCTTCAGTGAGTAATAAAAAGCTATTACCATATAGGCCGAGTGGAGTGAAGGAACTGCTGCAAACACATTTGAGTTTCGGGCATAGAGGCTGTCGAATATAGAGAGTCCCGTCATTGCATCAAAACGTCCCAGTCCGGCTACATCGCCGGGAGTATTCAGTATGACTTCGAATCCGTATTTCATCACATACCAAGGTGGAGCTGCCGGATGAATGTAATATCCGGCAAAGCCAATCAGATTGACAAAGAGGAATACCAAAGCAAAGCGAAGGTATGTGGCACGTTGTTTGGCAAAATAAAGTCCTAATCCGAATAGAATAGGTACGGGTACCCAGCACAGGTAGAATATACCAGCCATAAAATCCATTGCAGGACAGTTGTGAAGATGAAAATATTCGTTGGGGGTCAGTATCCCTTCTGTAGCTGTAGTTATACCAAACAGGCTTTTTTCTGCTTCATAAAGTCCTTGTACGTCAATAGGATTTACTTCGTAGTTGGGAATAATGCGCATCCAGTCGTATGAAATGCCAAATATGGCAAAAGGAAGAAGAGCTACTACGAGTTTGCGTGTAACGGAGCTGATCAGGAAAAGGGCAGCTATCAGTATTCCCATTCCGATGTGTTCCGGACGTATTCCCACAAATAAAGCCGTTACAAGCATCCAGGCTGCCAGAGACAAGACAAGCGTCAGGCTTTCCCTTGCAGTAGGTTTATTGTATAATGTATTCATCGGTTGGACTTATTTCTTGATTAACTGACGGCGGCTGTATTCGATACGCGCAAAAGCTGTTACGTTGGCAAAGATGGCAATGAATCCCATCGGTACGATAAGGATAAGCATTGGGTCAAAAGTCAAATCGGATGCTGTATGCGCTGTGATTCCACAAGCCAGTAGTCCGATGCAAGTCAGTACTACACGTTCCGGACGCTGCATGAATCCGATTTTGCATTCCAGTCCCAGACCTTCTGCACGAGCTCGTACATAGCTGACCATCAATGAGCCGATAAGAGCAGCAAATGTAATCACTGCACCTGCCAGTTGCTGATGTCCGAACAGACAGAAAATAATACCACCCAATGTGACCAGTTCGCTGTAACGGTCGAGCACAGAGTCGTACATTGCTCCAAAAGTAGAGGCCATGTTTCCGATGCGTGCTACCTGGCCGTCCATCATATCAAACAAAGAAGATAATAAAATAATACCTCCAGCCCATCCTATGCAGGTAAAAGGCTCTTGTTCTGGGTGTGCACCGGCGTAGATAAGTATGCAGGCACCGGCCAGATTACCGAGAAATCCTATTGTTGTAACTACATTAGGAGTAATTCCTATCTTAATCATTCCATGAATAAGAGGATTGATGATTTTGTAGATGAGTTGCTGCAAGGCATCACGCATCTTTTTTGCTTGTTTTTTTATTTCCATATTTTATTCGTTTTATTTTATTCTTCAGTAATCTGTTGATGTGTGCATTTTTGAATACAAAAGTCCGATGCAAATTATAATTCCAAAGTACAGCTACCATTACTGCTGCAATAACTTTGGATAAAATGAAGGCTGTGGAAGAATTAAGTTGAATAAAGCCACTCTGCATGAGCAGGAATTCGGTAAGCAGGTAAGTTCCCCATAAATTTAGTCCGATGCTGCCAATCCATACCAATATATATTTGAATAAGACATTTGCCGGACTGCAGTCGTCTGTCCGGAATGTCCATTTGTAGTTAATGATACAATTTACCAGTCCGCCTGTTACTGAACCGATGAGTGTGGCATATACATAATACATTCCAAAAAACTGATTCAACAGAATAGACAACAGAAAATCTGTTACTGTCGCAATTTGTGCAGACAACTGTGCCCGCATAAACATGAATAGTCCTTTCCCTTGTCGGAATGATGTCAGTATATCTTTCACGCGAAGCAGAGTCTGTATAAATAAATTACAATAAAACCATATATTCCGGCCAGAATATCATCGGCCATGATTCCGAATCCGGAAGGCAAGCTTTCCATTTTTCTTACTCCAAGCGGTTTCACTATATCGAAAAAGCGGAACAATACGAATGCGGCCAGCATATATCCCCAATGAGCACCTTCCGGTACAGCCAGCAAGGCAATCCATGTGCCTACCATCTCGTCTACAACAACCCGTGACGGATCCTCTCCCCAATATTTTTCGACTACACTGGAAGACCATACTCCAGCAAAAGTAAATACCACAATTACAATAAAGGTAAGTACAGGGATGGAGATACAGTGGCTGAAGAGGAGGGAATATCCCCACCAAATGAGCATGGCAAGCAGAGCTCCGGCTGTTCCCGGTGCTATTGGACTGTATCCTGAACCAAATCCTGTTGCTATAAAATTATGGAATAAAGGCGCTTTTGGCATATTCTCTAATATCTTATGAATTTTAATTTGTCTCTTTTTACAATTCGATTGAGCCTACAAAAGTACACTTTTTATTTTAAATGCAATTTCTAAAAATCTAAATTAATAATGGTTAATACTACATAAAAGACGGTCTATTTGTCATTTTTCGGGGTGTTGGATTTGTCTAAAAGAATTAAGAGCAGTAATTTCGCTTCGTTTTTCAAATATAAAGGGTAAAAAAGATTGTTTGTATGATAAAACGATTATTCCTGTTTGTGATAATGGCATGTGTCTGGACGCTTAATGTATGGTCTCAGATACACGGTGTTGTTATAGATTCGGATACAGGAGATCCTATTCCTTATTTAAATGTGTATTATGACGGGAAAGGAGTGGGAACAATAACCGATATTGACGGTAAATATTCGATTGACTATCGTCCGGGATGGACCAATTTGACTTTTTCAATGGTAGGATATACTACACGGGTAGAAAAAGTGTCTTCCAAAACGCGTGAATTGAATGTGAGCATGCGTTCTGATTTAGTGCTTGATGAAGTCGTTGTGAAGCCCAAAAAGGAAAAATATTCCCGTAAGAATAATCCGGCAGTAGAATTGATGAAGAAAGTGATTTCCTCCAAGCAGCGTACCAGCTTGGAGAAGAATGACTTTTACAGTTATAATAAGTATCAGAAGATTACTCTTGCAGTCAATAACATTACTGCCGACTCCTTGCGCGAGTCTTTCCTTTTCAAGAAATATCCGTTCTTTAGAGATCAGGTAGAATTGTGCGAAATGACGGGAAAGAATATTCTTCCTGTGTCGGTTGATGAAACGGTTTCACAGAAGGTATACCGTAAGGAACCGCATGCAGAGAAGACTATTATTCAAGGGATTAATTCTTCAGGTATCAATGAACTCTTCAGTACGGGAGATATGCTGACTACTGTACTGAAAGATGTATTCCAGGATATTGATATTTATGAAGACCGTTTCCGTTTTTTGCAGTATCCGTTCGACAGTCCGGTATCTGAAGCAGGTATCGACTTCTATAAGTTCTATATCATGGATACGGTGTATGTGGAAAAAGAACGCTGTTTTCATCTTACATTTGTGCCCAATAACTCCCGTGACTTTGGCTTTACAGGACATTTGTATATCCTGGCCGACTCTACCTATCGGGTGAAAGAGTGTACGTTGAATCTTCCGAAGAAGACTGACATCAACTTTGTGGATAATATGATTATAGACCAGAAGTTTGGTGAACTTCCTACCGGCGAATGGGCCCTGATGGAAGACGATATGCTGTGTGAATTGTCTTATCTGAAAAAGGTACTGGGCTCGTATCAGGTAAGGCGAACGACGCGTTATTTCGATTTTAGTTTTGAACCCATACCCGAAAAGATATTCAAACGGAAAGGCAGTGAGGTGAAAGACGTCAATGCCATGATGCGGGATGACGCGTACTGGAATCAGTATCGTCAGGAGGAACTGAGTAAATCGGAGAGTAAGATGGGCTCGTTTGTGGATAATCTGACAAAAATAAAAGGATTCAAGTATATCATGTTTGGTTTGAAGGCGCTGATTGAGAACTTTGTGGAAACCGGTTCACCCAAGCATCCGAGTAAAGTGGATATCGGACCTATCAACACCATGATTACGAGCAACTATATCGATGGACTCCGTTTGCGTGCATCGGCACAGACTACGGCCAATCTGCATCCTCATCTCTTCCTGAAGGGATATTATGCGTATGGTTTCAAGGATCAGAAATCGAAATATATGGGTGAGGTGGAGTATTCTTTCAATAAAAAAGAATATTTGCCCCGCGAATATCCGAAAAACTCACTGACATTTACCTATCAGTATGATAATATGTTGCCTTCCGACAAATATATCAATACCGATAAGGATAACGTGTTTACTTCGCTGAAAGTGTCTACGGTAGACCAGTATAACTATGAGCGCAGAGCGATTGTGAAGTACGAACTGGAAAAAGAATCGGGATTGAAGACTACCGTTACGTTGAAACATGCAAACTACGAACCTTGCGGTATGCTGTTTTATCGTACTAATGCCGGAGAAAACCAGTTGCAGGAAGCTATTGCTGCCGGTGAGTTGACGGGAACAGAATGGGTGAAATCTCCTTTTAATGTACACGATATTACGGTATCCGAAGCAACTTTGGCATTCCGCTATGCACCGGGAGAAACCTTTGTGAATACCAAGCAGCGCCGTTTGCCTATTAATCTGGATGCACCGGTATTTACTCTGCAACATACCTTGGCGTTGAAAGGGGTGCTGGGAGGCGATTATACTTACAATGTGACCGAAGTAGGTTTCTATAAGCGTATCTGGTTGAGTTCGTGGGGAAATATTGATGCACGTCTGAAAGCAGGTATCCAGTGGAATAAGGTCCCGTTCCCTCTGCTGATTATGCCTGCAGCCAACTTGTCGTACATCATTCAGGATGAAACTTTCAACTTGATTAACAACATGGAGTTCCTGAACGACCGTTATGCTTCTTTGGATGTATCGTGGAACATGCAGGGTAAGCTGTTCAACCGTATTCCTCTGCTGAACAGATTGAAGTGGCGTGAGTTTATCGGGATTAAATGTTTATGGGGACAGTTGACTGATAAAAACAATCCGTTCCTTGAACAGAACCGTAACGACAATGAACTGATGATGTTCCCAGGACATTATGACCGTACAGGGCATTATAATTACTCCAGCAATGTGATGGATCCTAAGGTTCCTTATGTGGAAGTTACAGCTGGTATTCATAATATCTTTAAATTGCTTCATGTGGAATATGTACGTCGTTTGAATTACAACCATTTGCCTACAGCCAATAAATGGGGTATTCGTTTCATGATACGTACAGTATTCTGATTTTATAGATTTCTTTATTGTAAGGAGAACCAGTCGTTTTTCGATTTCGTCCGGTTATGACGAGAAGAGGAAAGCGACTGGTTCTTTTTTTATGACTGGATGAGGATGCTGCTTTATCTGTAAGGAGTGTGTTCGATATCATCCGTGTATGATAGCCGGCGTCGTTGTCTGTATAGCCGGCGTTGGCGTTTGTCTATTCTACGTCGCCGGCTGCAGAGCCATCGCCGTCGGCCGAACAGTTCTTCTGTTATCGGATACTGATGTTTTCATTGTCTTTGTCTGTAGTTGAAATTATGTCTTCCAGTCATTGACCGGAAATGTTCTGTGATATCATGTCAATACAGAAACGGCGGAGCAGGCATAAGATTCGGAAGAGGGTAGAAAAGAGTGAAAATCTATGCGGATTTATGCCTTTAGAGTTCGATTATTTTTGTATTTTTGCTGTCTATTGGAAGAGAATTTATGGTTAAATCGGAAATACAGAATATAAAGTTGCGCTTCGGGATTATCGGTAACTCTGAGGGATTGAACCGGGCTATTGATATCGCGATGCAAGTGGCTCCTACCGACTTGTCTGTACTGGTTACGGGAGAAAGTGGAGTCGGTAAGGAAAGCTTTCCGCAAATTATCCATCAGTTTAGCCGTCGTAAACATGGGCCTTATATTGCTGTGAACTGTGGTGCAATTCCGGAGGGAACTATCGACTCTGAGTTGTTTGGGCATGAGAAAGGTGCATTTACAGGGGCTATCAGCGACCGGAATGGATACTTTGCCGAAGCAAATGGTGGAACAATCTTTTTGGATGAAGTGGGTGAGTTGCCTTTGTCTACTCAGGCTCGTTTGCTTCGTGTGTTGGAGTCGGGTGAATACATTAAGGTTGGTTCCTCAAAAGTACAGAAAACAGATGTACGGATTGTAGCTGCTACGAATGTGGATTTTGCTACAGCTATAGCCGAAGGACGTTTTCGTGAGGATTTGTATTATCGTTTGAATACAGTGCCAATCAAGGTTCCTCCCTTACGTGAACGCGCGGATGATATTGCGCTGTTGTTTCGTAAGTTTGCATCCGATTTTGCAGAGAAATATCGTATGCCTGCCATTCAGTTGACGGAAGATGCCAGACGGATGTTGGTTTCTTATTCCTGGCCGGGTAATATCCGACAGCTTAAAAATATTACAGAGCAGATTTCTATCATTGAAACAAATCGGGATATCAGTGCAGATATTCTGCAACAGTATCTTCCCGCACAAAATGTATCCCGTCTTCCGGCTTTGTTTGGAGGTAAAGCTGCAACATCGCAGAAAAGCTTTGAAAGTGAACGTGAAATCTTGTATCAGGTATTATTTGATATGCGTCGTGATGTGACGGAACTCAAGAAACTGGTACACGATATTATGTCGGAGCGGGCAGGAACACAGGTCAGCCATCCGGCACAGACTTCTTCTGTACAGTATATTCAGGAGGCGCCTGTCAGTATGATGCCTGAAACACCTGTTGTAATGACTCCTGTACCTGTGGTAAAGACATCGGTGCCTTTGGTCAATAATTATCCGGTAAACAGAACCGAAACTCCTGTAGAGGAACCCGATGTGCAGGATACTGAAGAATATATAGAAGAAAATTTATCACTGGATGAAGTGGAAAAAGAGATGATTCGTAAAGCTTTGGAGCGACATCATGGTAAAAGAAAAAATGCTGCAAAGGATTTGAAGATCTCTGAACGTACCCTTTATCGTAAAATCAAAGAATATGGTCTCGATTAAGAAATATTGGAAAATACTGTCTTCGTTTGTACTTGTTTCCTGTGTATTGGTAGCATGTACGGTTTCGTATAAATTCAATGGCTCATCTATTAACTACGATAAGGTGAAAACCATTTCGTTTGAAAATTTTCCTAACCGTTCGGCTGCTTTCGTATGGGGACCGATGGAGTCTATGTTTAACGTAGCTCTTCAGGATAAGTTTATGCAGCAGACTCGTCTGAAACAGGTTCGTCAGGGAGGAGATTTGGAACTTTCGGGTGAGATTACCAATTACGATGCTTACAATAAAGGTATCGGTTCGGACGGTTATTCTACCATGGCCGAATTGCGTATGACAGTGAATGTACGTTTTGTCAATAATACAAACCATACAGAAGACTTTGAACAGCAGTTTTCTGCCAGTCGTGAGTATAATGCCAGTCAGCAGCTTTCAGCCGTACAGGAGGAATATGTAAGTCAGATGATTGATGAAATTGTAGAACAGATATTCAATGCAACTGTAGCTAATTGGTAATATGATACAACAGCGTTTGCAGGAATGGATTGCACATCCGGAACTTTTGGATAGAGAGAGTCTGGGCGAACTGAGAGGTTTGTTGGCACGCTATCCGTATTTTCAGACTGCGCGTTTGCTCTATCTGAAAAACTTGTTTCTTCTGCAAGATCCGGACTTTAAAACCGAATTGCAAAAAAGTGCTTTATATGTAGCCGACTTGAGTTTGCTGTTTTATTATATAGAAGGAGAACGCTTTGTAATTGGTAAGCATGGTGAAAAAACAGCAGAGAAAAATGCTGAAAGTACGGATCGAACTTTAGACTTGATTGACCGTTTTTTGTCGGAACTTCCGGCACAGACAGCTAAAGAGCTTTCAATACCTCAGGAAGTGAGTATTGATTATACTTCTATTTTGCTTCAGGAGGATGCTCAACCGGAAGTGACAGTTCCTTTGAAGAATCAGGAGCTGATAGATGATTTTATAGAAAAGCAGAATCTTCAATCGTCTGTAGATGAACATCCTGACTCGGAACAAACTGTGGATTTGGAAGAAGAAACAGAGGATACTGAACCTGAAAAGGTAGAGGGAGAAGAGTTGGATGAAAGCTATTTTACAGAAACTTTGGCTAAAATTTATGTGAAACAGCATAGATACGATAAAGCATTGGAAATTATTGAAAAATTAAATTTGAAATATCCGAAAAAAAACATTTACTTTGCAGACCAAATTAGATTTTTACAAAAATTGATTATTAACGCTAAATCAAAATAGAAAATGTATTACTTATTAATTGGATTGATTGTACTTGCAGCTGTACTGATGTGCTTTGTAGTATTGGTACAAAATTCTAAGGGAGGAGGTCTTTCTTCTAGTTTTGCTGCTTCAAATCAGATTATGGGAGTTCGTAAGACTACAGAATTTATTGAAAAGTTGACTTGGGGATTGGCTATTTTCATGGTAGTGTTAAGTATTGCTACCTCTTATCTTGTTCCTACTACAGTAGAATCTTCTTCTGTGATTATGGAACAGGCTATAGAAGAACAGAAAACAAATCCGTTGAATGCTCCGGCTGGATTTGCTGCTCCTCAGCAAGACGCAACTGATGCACCTGTAGCACCTGCTGCAAAGGACTCTGCTGCTAACTAATAAATAATAATGATATACTACAGACGCGGTTTTTCCTTGTTGTTGAGGAGAAATCGCGTCTGCAGTTTTTTATTATATGGGGATTTACAGAATTCTTTATACGGTAACTATTAAATTTTACAAATCAACTGTTCTGTAAAAATAAAGGCTTGAAGTATAAATTAAAACTTCAAGCCTTTATTTTTTGATTTCAGTGAAATTTTCTTCTTTACCTGTAGATAAATCGGTTAGTGTCATATCCTTACCTTTTCCTCTTATATCAATAAAAGGATTTTTATATCCATATCCTGAGGCTGTTAAGTAACGATATAAAACATGATTTACACCATCTAGTGTTATCTGTGCTACATCTGCAGCATTGAAAAACGAAATATCAATATTCTTTTTGCTGTCTTTACTTGTAAATTTAGCTTGAATAACATTCTCTAATCCTGTTGTACAATACATTATTTTACCTCTCCTTGTTAACATCCAGTCTTGATTGCAGAGACGTAAAGAATAAGTATCATCATCCTCAACATTCCATACAGGAGTGTTGTTGCCACTTGTACGCTTGTCCAGAATTACTGTTTCTTCTGGTAAAAACAGTTCTACTTTCGATGAGTCTTTGGCAAAAACTACATATCCTGCTGACGTAGCCTGTGCATCTGTAGCAGATAACACACGTATACCTTCTTCGAATATTCTGATTTTCTTATTAAGTAACTTTGAGAATGTATATCCCATGGCAGAGTCACTGTTTCCTATAAGGTTTGTTTTTTCCTGTTGTTTGTCATCGGACTTGGATACGCCACTACACGATGTTCCGAATAGGGCTAAAATAGACAAATACAAAATACTTGGTTTCATATAAATAAATTATTGGTAGTTCTTACGAACAATTTCATCTTAGTTAAAATATATTTTGTATGTAATTTAGGTATAATTCTTTGAAAGCAAAAGTTATTTGTCGCTGTTTTCACAAAATTTAGGTTCTGTGATTATATTTCCAACTATTATTATAAATAATGCATACGATAAATGCAATATTGATAGTAGATCAGTACTGAAAGAAACCGAATAAAACTGTATGATATTGTTTTATCTCCAGAGAAATAAAAGGTAATCAGATTTCTTTCAGAGTGATTATGTCTTACTGAATAAAATATGTACGAAATGTTCTAAAATTACAATAAAAATACAGTTTATCCTATTGAACTACTTGAAATAATATGACTATTGTGCTATGTTTGAGGTCAGCTACTCTTTAGTTTGTAACTTTTAACATATTTGACATAGGGGGATTTATACTTTTCATAGTTATTATAAATGACAAAATACCAATATTAATAACACATGATAACACCAGAAGCTAACATAGATGAAATATTCAAAATATATTATCGTCCGTTATGTATGTACATTATCCATTATGTGAATAATATAGATACTGCTGAGGATATAGCCCAGGATAGTTTTACGGCATTTTGGGAGAAGTTAAATAAAGGAGATAAGATTGAGAATGTGAAGGCTTATTTATATGCTACTGCCAGAAACAAAAGCATAGACTATTTAAAAGAACAGCCCTCCTTTATTTCATTATCTGTCCCTGCCAATTTAGAAGAAACTTTGACTGATGATGAAGCGGAAGAATGTTCATGTATTGAAGCCCGTATGTGGACCGCCATAGACGCTCTGCCCGAACGATGCAGAGAGGTATTCCTTCTACATAAACGTGATGGAATGAAATACAAGGACATAGCAGAAAAATTCCATATATCTGTTAACACAATTGATAATCATATAAGTAAGGCCTTACGATTGGTACGTGAAGGTGTGCGCAGGGCTTATACTTTCATATTTAACTAACATTTACAATTAGTGAATAGTGAGTTCTATAGCGATTCCGGTCATATGGGTAAATAAATTAAAAAAAGATATGAAAGATTTGGAAGGAAAATGTCTTCGCTTCGTATTACACTTCTATAAAAAGAATAAACTGGATACACAGAAAGCGTTGAAAGAATTCAAAAGCAAGCATAATATATCAGAACCAAGATGTAGAGTATCTAATCATTGGTGGCTCATGTCAGGCGTTGCCGCCATAGTTATCGGTTTCTTACTTTATCCGAAGAACACCACTAAAGAGGCATGGAGAACGATAACAGCAGAAGCATATCCGGTTACTTACATGTTGCCAGACAGCTCATCTGTGATTATATACCCAAATTCTTTTATCCGTTTTCATAACAGGAATAATTGGGTTTCAGACCGTAATGTCCAGATGAGAGGAAAGGTTAGTTTTAATGTAATCCATAATGAGACAAGCCCATTTGTAGTAGAAGGACTTATGGCCAAGATTAAAGTTTTGGGTACCAGGTTTATTGTTGATGAAAGCCGGAAAGATACGACTATAGTTAATGTAGAGTCGGGAAAAGTACAATTTTCAGCTATAGGACAGAGCGAAAGTCTAATTCTGACAAAAGGCACGACAGCACAACTTATAAGCCAAGAGGACAAACCGAAAATCATAAGCCAATTGAAAACTGGCAGTTTTGTCTTTGATAATACTCCCCTTATCAAAGTACTTGATGAATTATCCAGTTACTATAAAGTTACACTGTCCGCAAACAAAACAGACAAACGCCTTACCGCAAGTTTTAAAGAAAAGAGTCTGGATGAAATAATACGTTTTATAGAAAAAGCATTAAATGTAAAAATTGAAAAGCAAAATAAATGAGAACAATAGTAACAGCTTTAATATTGGGTATTTGTGCCAGCGCGAGTGCCCAAAATGAATTGCCCGAGCTGAAGAAACTCATTGATGCTATTCAAAAAATGTATTCAGTTCATTTCATATATGATTCTTCTTTGGCTGATACTAAGCCAGGTAGGGATATACAGAATAATTGCACTCTTTCAGAAAATCTTAATAATATCTTCAGAAAGAGTAATATTAAATGGGAAATACAGGGTGAGTATGTTTTGTTATATCGGGAGAACAGACATACCTTATCAGGCTATGTCTGCGATGATAATGGTAAATCTCTTGTTAATGTAACAGTATATGACTTAAGCACACAATCCGGAACACTTACTAACGAACAGGGATTTTTTAGCATTACACTTCCTGAAGGAGTACACAAAATGAGATTCTCGTATATAGGCTTTCAGAATGTGATAAAAGAAATAGACTTGGATACAGACTTCCATGGCATCATTTACATGAAAGAAAATACGACCTTGTTGGATGACGTAGAAGTAGTTGCAGACCTTAACTCCCCTCTTCGTACTACCCAAACTGGAAAAGTATCATTAACGACAGAACAGCTGAATACTGAGTTTTCCTTGTTGAGTTCACCCGACCTGATTAAAACAATACAAAGGTTACCGGGTGTTTCTTCAGGAACGGAATTGTTATCAGGTATGTATGTACACGGTGGGAAAAATGATGAAAATCTTTTTCTTCTTGACGGTGCCCCTATTTATCAGGTCAATCATCTTGGTGGCCTTTTTTCTGCCTTCAATACGGATATAGTGAAAAATGTAGATTTTTACAAAAGCGGCTTTCCTGCACGCTATGGTGGCAGACTGTCTTCTGTAGTGGATGTCCGTACAAAAGAAGGTAACATGAAACAATATCATGGCAGCTTTTCATTAGGATTGCTCGATGGTAGATTCCAGTTGGAAGGTCCTATTATAAAAGACAGGACATCGTTCAATTTTGCCATAAGAAGAAGCTGGGCTGATGTATTTACAGCTCCCGCATTCTTGATTTATAATTCGTCAAATCCTGACAATAAGAGAAATGTGCGCTATGCTTTCTACGATCTTAACGGAAAAATTACACATCTTTTTTCTGACAGAAACAAACTTTCTCTCAGCGTCTATTCAGGAAATGACCTGTTGAAAATGAAGGCCAATCAGATTTTTAATGATAAGATGTCGGGTTCAGATCAGGAACATTATACCTCTGATTTCAGAATCAGGTGGGGAAATACCAATGTCGCACTGACATGGAGCAGCCAGTTTTCCTCAAAGCTTTATGCGAGTTTAGCAGGAATTTATTCCCGCAACAATTCATTATATGATTATGTTGAAAACAACCGTTTTTTCATGGAGGGGCAGGAAGTATCCATGAAGAGAACGGAACGGTATAACAATTCAACTATTGATGATTTTGGCTATCGTTTGGACTTTGATTACCGTCCTACGGTCAGTCATCATTTACGCTTTGGCAGCAATTTCCTGTATCACATCTACCGGCCGCAGGATACATCATCAAGAGATCAGAATAATGAAAAAACTGTAAAGCATAGCAATTCAAGTCATTATGAGGGAAGTGAGATATCATTTTATGCAGAAGATGATATGAAAGTTTTTCCCGATGTCAACCTGAATGCAGGCTTACACTATACACTTTATCGGACAGATGGAGTGACAAACCATTCAATAGAACCGCGTTTATCCCTATGTTACAGACTTTCTGAAAAGACGGCCATTAAGACATCCTATACTGAAATGAGCCAGTTTGCACACCAGCTTTCCAGTACATACCTGAATCTTCCGACAGACAGCTGGGTTCCTTCCACACGCAAAGTACATCCCATGCGTTCAAGACAACTGGCGGCAGGTATATATATGGAACTTCCTTTTCATTTACGTCTGGATGTGGAAGGGTACTACCGTACAACCAACGGACTTCTGGAGTATGATAATGGCAATAGTCTCATGCTGCCATCTGACAATTGGGAAAATCTGGTCAGAAGCGGAAACGGAAAATCATATGGCATGGAACTTTCCATGTCATATAATCATTCCCACAATACGATTGAAGTCGGATATACATTGTCCTGGAGCAAGCAAAAATTCAAGGACTTTTATCCTGACTGGTATTTCAGTAAGTTTGACAACAGACATAAGCTGAACATATCATTCAGGCATAAATTCAACAACCGTATAGATGCTTATTCTGCATGGACTTTCCGGAGCGGTGACCGTGCTACGGTTCCGACACAATATGTAAACGGACCTTCTTTTCCGGAAGTACCCGATTCAGGAGAGCCAGAACTGGTTTATGGGAAACCAAACAATATTACTTTGCCGCCATATCATCGCCTTGATGTGGGGGTAAATTTTCGACGTACGACCAAAAAAGGATTTGAACGTATATGGAATGTCAGTGTTTACAACGCCTATTGCCGTATGAATCCTCTTTACACTAAAATTGAACGTCTCCCCGACGGAAGTTTCAGAGGAAAAGGAATCGGTATATTTCCTATTATACCTTCATTCAGTTATACACTAAAATTTTAAATGATGCGATATTTATACATATTATGTGCTTATACTTTTTTGCTTACTTCCTGTTCTTATCATTTTGAACTGGATGAAGTAGCAGAGCTACCTAAATTAGTAATGTATTGTTATCCGGGAAGCAGTGATACTACGGTAGTCCGTCTTTATCAAAGTCTTCCTGTCAGCCAAAATGGAGACTTGGGTTACGGATTAAAAGATGCAGATGTACAGGTTTGGATTAATAATGAAGCGTATAAAATGCTGTGGACAGAAGACTCCTTGCCTGGTGTTCCGGCACATAGTTATTACGTTATAAGGAAATTAATGGATGGAGAACATGTTAGAGTTACAGCCAAAAGTGGAAAACTAAAGGCTGAATCCTCAAACACAAAAATTCCTTCCCCTTTCCCGTTGAACTCTATAGAGATGTTAAGGAAACAAGATGATCCTAGCAAAATACAATTCCGTATAAATTTTACGGACAATGCTGTGGATAAAAATTGGTATGCCATAAGGGTTGTGCAAAAACAGATGATATGGAGTAATGAGGGTTATTCTGAAACAATATCTGCAATTAAATTTGAATTGGATGATGAACCGTTATTACAATCAGCTTCGGGCCTGGATGACATTCTTATGATAGAGAACGAATATTATAATAATCTCTATTTCTGGAATGATGAAAAAATCCAAGGTAAAGAATATACGCTGCAACTCAATACGATTTATCGGAATGATTATGAGGATGATTTCGTAACTCCTGACGGAAATGAACATATCAAGTGTATATATAAATATAAAGTCTTTATTTACAGTATATCAGAAGAATTCTACAGATATCTGAAATCGTTGAATGACTTAAAGAACAATGGACTCGGCAACTCAGAATTGGCCCCCATACGTTCCACTTATACCAACATAAAAGATGGCTTAGGTGTAGTTGGCGGATGCCGGATTTATCAGACACATTGGATAAATAATATATATGAAAACTAAATATTTGAATTTATGAAAAAGACAATTTTATCAGCTATGTTTCTCATGACAGGGATAGCGTGTTTTGCACAAAAATCAGGTATCATATTCGGTGTAACAGATGGACATCTCGGAAAACACACCGGATATCAGTGGATTGGTGAAGGTGTTTCACCAGAGACCAAGTGGACACCAGGCATCGGCTTCAATCTTGGCTATCAGTTCAACTTCAGATTATCAGATCGCTTCTCACTTGATGCATCTGTCCTTGGTAAGGCAGTGCAAGGACAAATCAATTCATTGGATATAGATGGGGACAAGGTGAAACCGTGGACAGATAAGGGGTGGATTTGGGGAGCATCGCTCAACGGAACTATAAATTATCGTATCTACTCAGGTTTATATGCTGGTTTAGGTATTGAACCAACATACTATTTGAAAACAGATAAATTAAAAGGTAATTCTAATAAACAAGTTATTGATTTTCCTCTGGTATTTGCTTTGGGTTATGAATTCAATAATGGTATGAAGCTATCAGCTTCATATAAACATGGCTTCAAGTCGCTGTATGAGAATTACTATACTAATAATCCCAAATCGAATAGAGAGCTTGGGGTATCTCTTTTTATTCCAATATTTAAATATTGATTAATATTAACAATTAAAAATTACAATTATGGGAAAACTATTTTAGTGCCTATCATTATCTATGGTTGTTTTATCATCTTGTAACTCTGATGATATAGTAAATGTTCCAATGGAATAAAATGAATTAAGTACATATTCTCCCAGAAGCAGTTCAGAAAATATGTTGTCTTTTTCAACTGAAGAAGAATACAATGCTTTGCTTGATTCTCTGAAGTCCTTATCTGATCAATGGGAAGCTCAATATAGGGGCTTTACATCTATGTATAAGGCTCATACAGAAGCTTTAGATCAATTGTTGTTATCCAAGAATAAAGTAGAATATGAGTCTACAAAAAATATATAAATCTTCTTCATGTATTGTCTTATTTTTAGGAATATTTACTGAATATCTTTATACCCAAAAAGGCATCCCTTTTGAGGATGCCTTTAAACAATCTATATTGGGTAAGATTATTTCTTGAAATATCTGTTGTACAAGCCTTCGAAACCTTTTCCGTGACGAGCTTCGTCTTTAGCCATTTCGTGAACTGTATCGTGAATAGCGTCCAAATTCAAAGCTTTAGCGCGAGTAGCAATACGTTTTTTGTCTTCGCAAGCACCGCATTCAGCGTTCATACGTTTTTCCAGGTTTGTTTTTGTATCCCATACGCAGTCACCCAACAATTCTGCAAATTTAGCAGCGTGTTCTGCTTCTTCCCAAGCGTAACGTTTGAAAGCTTCAGCTACTTCAGGATAGCCTTCGCGGTCAGCCTGACGGCTCATAGCCAAGTACATACCAACTTCTGTACATTCACCCATGAAGTGGTTGTTCAAGTCTTTGATCATTTCTTCGTCACAACCTTTAGCAACACCGATTACGTGTTCGTCTACAAACTGCAAACCACCTTCTGCAGCTTCTTCCATTTCTTTGAATTTAGAAGCAGGAGCTTTACACAATGGGCATTTTTCAGGAGCTGTTTCACCTTCGTGGATGTAACCACATACAGTACAAATAAATTTCTTCATAATCACAAAGTTTTTTAAGTTAGTTGTTAATTTTTTCCTATTTAATTTTTTGAGGATTTTGCTGCACATTCACTGCAAACTCCTTTGTAATATCGATGAGTTTCGTTTATTATAAACCCTTTATCTTCCAGGGTTTTTACTTCTTCTGTTTCTTCTTTATAAGGGACATCATAGATCTTTCCGCAAACTTTGCATTGGAAATGGGCATGTGCAGAAATTTCTCCGTCAAAGCAGGCATTTCGTTCGTCGATCGTTAGCATTTTGGCTGCACCGTGTTCGATAAACAACTTTAGCGTGTTGTATACAGTAGTTTTCGATAAAGTTGGTATCTCTTTACATAAAGCCAAATAAATCTCATCAATGCACGGATGAGTTTTGTGCTTGAGCAAATAATCCATAATAGCTATGCGTTGTACGGATGGCTTGATGTTATAACTAAGCAAATATTCGTAAACGTTCATGTTATATTTAGATTTTTGTAATTGTTACAATTTTAATTCAAAGGCAAAGATACAAACATTTTCTTAAATAACAAGATGCAAGCCTAAAAAATAATATCTTTTTAATTTTGTTCAATTCTATGTATAATAGAGTTTATATAATCAACGTTTTACTGGTTTCTTTGGTTCATTACAAGAACTGTTATTTTCATGGATGGGCTTTTATTGTACATTAATTGATTTTGAGTGTTTCTTTTCACAAAGAGTTTTATTGGATGCTTTTTCCGGCTTTTTCGTTTTTAATTCTTACCTTTGTTTTATATAAGTAAGGATATATGAAATTTGGTTTTGTAAAAGTAGCGGCTGCTATTCCTTCAGTGAAGGTGGCCGACTGTTTGTTCAATGCGCAACAAACCGAGAAACAGATAACTCAGGCAGAAGAGAAAGGTGTACAGATTATTATCTTTCCGGAGCTGAATCTTACCGGATATTCTTGTGGAGATTTGTTTGAACAGGGACTTCTGCTCGAACAGGCAGAATTTGCCTTGATGCAGATTATGAACAATACTCGTCAACTGGATATTATTTCCATTGTGGGATTACCGGTAGTGGTAAATTCTACTTTGCTGAATTGTGCTGTTGTCTTTCAGAAAGGAAAAATTTTAGGAGTAGTACCAAAGACTTATTTACCTAATTATAAGGAATTCTATGAGCAACGTTGGTTTGCTCCCTCTACAGCTCATTCTGATGATACTGTAGTCCGTCTGTGTGGACAGTTGGTTCCTGTAAGCGCTAACCTGTTGTTTGAGACTTCCGATGTATGTTTTGGAGTTGAGATCTGCGAGGATGTATGGGCTACGATTCCGCCTAGCTCTACATTGGCATTGAAAGGAGCAGAGATTATTTTCAATATGTCTGCCGATACAGAAAATATCAGCAAGCACCAGTATTTACGTTCTTTATTGGCTCAGCAGTCGGCACGTTGTCTGGCCGGATATGTATTTGCTTCTTCCGGTTTTGGTGAGTCGACTACCGATGTGGTATTTGCCGGTAATGCTTTGATTTACGAAAACGGTTCTCTGTTGGCTGAATCCGAACGTTTCTCATTCGAAGAACAATTGGTCATCAGTGAGATTGATGTAGAACGATTGCGCGGCGAACGATTAGGCAATACAACTTTTGCCGCAAGTGTACGGGCTTACAGTCAGCAGCCAGTAAAGCGTGTTTGCGCTGAAATGGTCAATGTGAAAGACTTGCATCTGACACGTCCGGTAGAGCCGCATCCTTTTGTTCCTGCGGGTGGCAAACTGCTTGACGAACGTTGTGAGGAGATTTTCTCTATCCAGGTAGCTGGTTTGGCCAAGCGTTTGGTGCATACACACTGCAATACAGTAGTGGTAGGTATTTCCGGAGGACTTGATTCTACACTGGCTTTACTGGTATGTGTGAAAACGTTCGATAAACTGGGGCTGTCCCGTAAGGGAATTGTAGGTATTACAATGCCTGGTTTTGGAACTACCGACCGTACCTACCATAATGCACTGGATTTAATGCAGTCTTTGGGAGTTACCACTAAAGAAATCAGCATTAAGGATGCATGTATTCAGCATTTCAAAGATATAGAGCATGACATTAATGTACACGATGTCACTTATGAAAATGGTCAGGCTCGTGAGCGTACACAGATTCTGATGGATTATGCCAATAAAGTAGGAGGATTGGTTATCGGTACCGGCGATTTGTCTGAACTGGCTTTGGGATGGGCTACGTACAATGGAGACCATATGTCGATGTACGGAGTGAATGCCAGCATACCTAAAACACTGGTTCGCTATCTGGTGACTTGGGTAGCCGAAACAGGAGTAGATGCAGAGTCACGTGCTACTTTGCTTGATATTATTGATACTCCAATTAGTCCGGAGTTGATTCCTGCCGACGAAAACGGAAACATAAAACAGAAAACGGAAGATTTGGTAGGTCCATACGAGTTGCACGATTTCTTCCTTTATCATTTCCTGCGCTTTGGCTCTCGTCCTGCTAAGATTTTCTATCTGGCAGAGATAGCCTTTAAGGATGTTTATGACCGCGAAATTATCAAGAAATGGCTGACTACTTTCTGCCGTCGTTTCTTCAATCAGCAGTTCAAGCGTTCGTGCCTGCCTGACGGTCCAAAGGTTGGTTCGGTATCGCTTAGTCCGCGTGGCGATTGGCGTATGCCGAGTGATGCAAGTTCGGTATTGTGGCTGAAGGAGTGTGAGGAACTCTGAATATCAGATTAAACTATTTTTTATTGATTATAGCTGCAATTCTTGCCTGAAGGTCTTCGGACTTTTATTTTAGGAGAGAATTGCAGTTTTTTTGTGTAAATATGAAGGTATGATATTGAAGTATAAAAATGTTTATTTATCAGATTATTCTGTATGCAATAACGTATTTCGTTCTACGATGTCGTCCGCATAGCCGATGACGTTGTCCGTATAATCGGCGTCATTGGTTTTGCAGCCGACGTCGGCGGCTATAGAACATTATTCGTTTTGTGTAAAATTTATTATAAAATGATACGGTAAAGTAAGAGTTCGTAGAGTTTTCACTATCTTTGCAACAGATTGGTTATAGCTTGGTATACTATAATTTAAGCTTTATGAAATTTTGTATACTATTGTCTGTGTTTTTCCAGTCTTTATATGTAACTGTGTAATCAATAAAATCTTATTATATGAGTAAAGTAATCCTTAATTCCGCAACACTATAATTTAACTTTATTTATAAGTTCCTGAGCAA
>UQPQ01000029.1 GCA_900542985.1 uncultured Bacteroides sp. | reverse complement strand
TGTTGCTCAGGAACTTATAAATAAAGTTAAATTATAGTGTTGCGGAATTAAGGTTCATAATACCGATACCACCTACTATTAATGATATACCGGCAATGCATGCCAGTAGTGTAGTCATCAAGTCGGTTGTTGTATTCAGCATTGAACTGAGTTCTTGCTGGGTACGGATGGTGAAATCATCACTGTCGGTAGCTTTCAGCTTATGTTCTCTGCGGAGGATGCTTGTTATTTCGTCTACGGCTTCATCGGTCATCTCCTCAGTCAGAGCCGATGCAAAGATTCCGCTCAGGTAAGTCTGTGCCAAGAGTCGTTTCATCACAGTAGTATAAGGAGCAAGTACTACATCATCCTGGTCCATACCCATGGAGTTGTATCCTTTCGATTCCAATACACCGATTACCCGGAGAGGAATCTTGTTGCAGCGGATTATTTTACCAATCGGGTCGATACCATCGGGAAACAGATTGTCGACAATGGTTTTACCGATAACACAGACTTTGGCTGCGGTACGGATGTCGTTTTCTGTAAACATCTCTCCTTGTTCTATTTTAAGCTGGCGTATTTGCAAATAACCGATACTTACACCACTGACAGAAGAAGGATAGTTATTGGCTCCTGCTATAAGCTGTCCCGATGAAGAAACATTCGGACTGATGGCAGAAAGATACATGGACTCGTTGACCAGTGTTTCATAATTTTCCAATTTTAAAGTTTGCATGGAAGAGGGGTCTTGGCGAACACCTCCACGCATTTCCGCTCCCGGATGAATCATAATCATATTCGATCCCATTTCTGAGATTTGCTGCTGTATGCTTCGTTTGGACCCTTGGCCTATGGCAAGCATGGTAATGACCGAAGCCACTCCGATGATGATTCCCAGCATGGTAAGGAAAGCCCTGAGTTTGTTGTTGGCCAAGGCTCGGAATGCTATTTTTAAAAGGTTTGTACCGTTCATTTTTTATTTCTTTTATCAGGTTCTATCACTTAATCTTCGTCATTGGTTGGCAGTGCAGCCAATGCTTCAGCAGCCGATAGAATATGTTTGTTTTCTATATCTTCGATGACATGACCGTCGCGCAACCGGATGTTTCGGCTACTGTATTGTGACAATTCCGGATTATGGGTAACGAAGATGATTGTACGTCCTTCGGCATGTAGTTTCTGAAACAGAACCAATATTTCGAATGAAGTACGTGTGTCGAGGTTTCCTGTAGCTTCATCAGCCAGAATCACTGCGGGATTGTTGACCAATGCCCGGGCTATGGCTACACGCTGCATTTGTCCACCTGACATCTGGTTGGACTTGTGTTCCAACCGGTCGCCCAATCCTACAGCTATCAATGATTCGATGGCTCTGCGCCGGCGTTCTGCTGCACTTACAGAAGAGTTGTACATTAAAGGCAATTCTACATTTTCTACAGCCGTTGTTTTTGGAAGCAGGTTGTAATTCTGAAATACAAATCCAATCTTCCGGTTACGGAGTATTGCTCTTTGAGGTTTACCCATGGTACGTACAGAAACTCCATCGAGTAAGTACTCGCCACTGGTGGGCGTATCCAGACATCCTAATGTATTCAGCAAGGTGGATTTTCCAGATCCAGAGGTACCCATAATCGTTACAAACTCCCCTTCATGTATGGTAAATGAAACTCCTCGCAAGGCATGGACAGTTTCATCTCCTACCTGAAAGTTTCGTTTGATATTCTGTAGTTCGATAATGACTTTTCTATTATCCATAATCAGATTATTTTTTCTTTTTGTCCTTATCCGGTGGTCCAGGCATAAATGGACTTTTTTCTCCTTGTGGACTGCTTTCTCCCAGGGTCGGTTCACTGCCTTTTACGATTGTTTCTGTAATGACAGGAGTTCCTTCCGAAATACCGCCAAGGATTTCTGTATTGCTTCCGTCAGAGAGTCCGGTTTTCACAGGATGTGCAATGAATGTATTGTTTTCCAATGTCCATACTTTATGTTCTCCTTCGCAGTTCTGGATGGCACGTCCGCCTGCCATTTCTTTACTGGGGGCAAAGCGTAATGCTTTGTTGGGAACGGAAAGTACATTGTTGCGTTCGTCTGTGTAGATGGTGACATTGGCTGTCAGACGTGGCTTAAGTTTCAAATCAGGATTGTCGGCAGTAATAACAACTTCATAAGTGACTACGGTTTCACTTGTGCTGCTTGTGCTGCTCGTACTGCTGCTGTTTGTACTTCCTAATCGGATCTGAGCTACCTTTCCTTCAAATACGTCATCAGGATAAGCATCTACTGTGAAGGTAACTCGTGCACTGTCTTTTACTCCTGCAATATCTGCCTCGTCTACATCGGCTACAACTTGCATTTTAGTTAAGTCTGCTGCGATGTTAAATAATGTCGGAGTCTCGAAGCCTGAAGCTACGGTCTGTCCTTCTTCTACATCTTTACTGGTTACAATTCCATTGATAGGGGAGGTAATGGTAGCGTACGAAAGGTTTCGTTCTGCCTTAGCCAAAGCAGCCTTTGTTTGTTCGTATGTACTGCGTGCCCGTTGATAGTTATATACAGATTGTTCGTAGTCTGTATCACTTATCAATTGTTTTTGATGTAATTTTTCGTTTCGTTCGTATAGCTTCTTCTGATAATCGTATTCGGCTTTTGCTCCATCGTAAGTGGCCTGAGCTGATTGTAAGTCACTTAATAAAGTGACCTTATCCATTTCGGCGATTACTTCTCCTTCCTTTACTACCGAGTTATAGTCGACATAGATTTTGTCTATGATACCCGATACCTGAGTTCCCACTTCGACCTCTGTTACAGGTTCTATGGTTCCTGTTGCCGTAATTGAATTACTGATGTTTTGTCTTTGTACCTGTTGGGTAGCAAACTCAATTTTAGTCTGTGCTTTTGAACCACTGAAAAGCCAGAAACCTCCAATTACAACGACTCCGGCAACTGTAGTAATAATAATTTTTTTATTTTTCATATGACCGTTTTCTTATAATTCAATTTTTTGTCCCGCATAAAAGTTCAGCAATGTACGATTTAGTATGGCCATGTATTTGGCTTGTACCTGTTGTTGCTGTGCACTAAGCAAATTATTCTTTTCTGTAAGCAATTCTACCGTATTTTTCATTCCCAGGGTAAACTGTTCGTTGACCATGTCGAAACTTGTCGTACAACTCTTCAGCTTGTCATTTGCTGCAAGGTATTGCTGTTGTGCGTTGAGTGCATCCAGCCAAAGACTCTGGATTGTGCTGTACAATTCTTTTTGTTTGTTTGTCAACTCCAGCTGACTGTTGCTATATTGTATACGTGCCTTTTGTAAATTACTTTTATTTTGTCGGTTGTCGAAAATGGGAATACTCAAATTGATTCCTATCATGTTGTTCCATCCGTACTTCATTTGTTGTGCCCAGTTATTGGTACTGGCACTATTGGTTGTACTGGAGGTCGAAGCCGATAAACTGATGGTAGGCATGTATCCGGATTTAGCACTGGCAATATTCAGTTTGGCATTTTCAATGCTGTATTTGCTGCTTTGGATTTCCGGACGTGTGCTTAAGGCTGTCTGATATACGTCTTCTTGAGCCGGAAGGAGGCGGACGACTTGTTCTTCATTTACTTTGGGTAAAGCCAAATTCATCTCCTCTGTTCCTTCCAGTTCCAATAACTGTTTCAATTGTAGCTTGTAGTTACGTAAGGAACTTTCGGCATAAACAACTTGATATTTGTCGTTGCTTATTTGAGCCTCCAGTTGGGCTAAATCAGCTTTTGAAATACTACCTTCCGTAAAAAGCTCTTTTCCGCGGACATAAGTAGCTTCGCTTACTTCCAATGTGTTTTTGTTAATGGCTACGGATTCATCGGCATAAAGAATCTGAATAAACAGTTTGGCAATCTCTTCTTGCAGCATATTCTCTGTTTCGGCGATGCTCAGTTCTGCTATTTTCAAATTGGTCTTTTGTTGTTTGATGTTATTCAATCGCTTACCGCCATTCCACAAAGTCCATTGTGCGTTTAAGCTATAATTACCGTTATATGTATTTTTGTTGTCACTACTGATGATTTCTGTTCCACTTACCGTGTTGCTGTTTTCTTGATACGGCCGGTTGATCAGATTATGACCAGTGGTAAATGAAAGGCTGGGAAAGAGTTCAGCTTTTGCTTTCTTTACATCAATCTCAGTTTCCTGCATCGTCAGTATATTCTGCTGCAATTGGATATTTTTTTCAAGTGCATATTCCAAGCAGTCGTTTAGTGTCCATGTTTTTTGCTCTTGAGCAAAAAGGGGCGTAGCGGCAGAGAAGAGCCAGACTAAAAAGAAAGTTTTTTGTTTCATTACTTTATTTATTTGCATCTGTTGTTTATACATGTTTTGTATAAATTCTTTTTTGTCCTATCATCTGTATATTGCTATCATGGAAAGGACTGTCGTTTATTTTTACTGATACAAAGGTAGAAACTGCAATTTTTACATAAAAATAAAGTAGCTTCTCGGGCAATTTACGAGGATGAATCTTTGTTTTTTATCGATAAAAGACTTTACTTTGTAATAATTGTAAAAATAGAATATGATTAAAAAGAATATAATTAATATCTGGAAGTTTTATAGAGATGGTTTTTCCCAGATGACATTGGGCAAGACATTGTGGATGATTATCCTCATAAAGCTTTTTATAATGTTCTTTGTCCTTAAATTGTTTTTCTTTCCCTCTTTTCTGGGAGGAAAGACCGAAAAAGAAAAGCAAAACTATGTAGGAACTGAATTGATAGAACGTGCAATAGATTATTAACCTTAATAAATAAATTTATGTTAGAAAGTATTGATACCTCGATGATTGACTGGTCGAGAGCCCAGTTTGCTTTGACAGCAATGTATCATTGGTTGTTTGTGCCACTTACATTGGGATTAGCAGTGATAATGGGTATTATGGAAACATTGTATTTCATTACCGATAATGAATTTTGGAAGCGAACTGCAAAATTTTGGATGAAACTGTTTGGTATTAATTTTGCTATTGGTGTGGCTACAGGACTCATTCTGGAGTTTCAGTTTGGTACCAACTGGAGTAATTATTCCTGGTTTGTAGGAGATATATTTGGAGCTCCCTTGGCCATTGAAGGTATTGTAGCCTTTTTTATGGAGGCTACTTTTATTGCCGTCATGTTCTTCGGATGGAATAAAGTAAGTAAACGTTTTCATTTGGCTTCTACTTGGCTGACAGGTATAGGAGCGACTTTTTCTGCCTGGTGGATTTTGGTAGCCAATTCGTGGATGCAGTATCCGGTAGGGATGGAGTTCAATCCTGAAACCGTACGTAATGAAATGGTGAATTTTGCAGCTGTAGCCTTTTCACCGGTAGCGGTAATGAAGTTTTTGCATACTGTATTGAGCAGTTGGATGGTAGGAGCAGTTTTCGTGATTGCTGTCAGTGCTTGGTTCTTATTGCGTAAGAGAGAGAAAGAGTTTGCTTTGGCAAGTATTAAGATAGCAGCAGGAGTAGGTCTGTTTGCATCACTTGTTACAGCCTTTACTGGCGATAAATCGGCTTATCAGGTAGCTCAGTTGCAACCGATGAAACTGGCTGCAATGGAGGGATTATATGAGGGTGGTTCACACGAACCGCTTACTGTAGTAGGAAGTCTTAAAATTCCCGGTATGTTGTCTTTACTTGCTACTCATGATACAGATGGTTTTGTTCCCGGAATCAATGATTTGTTGCAAGGAGGATATACACAACCCAATGGAGAGAAAGCGCTGTCTGTAGAGGAAAAAATTAAGCGTGGGCAAAAGGCTATTACGGCATTAGGCAATTATCGGAAGGCCAAACAGGAGGGGGATAATGCTCAAATGCAGGAAGCCCGTAAGGTCCTGGATAAAAACATGAAATATTTTGGCTATGGATATATTAAAGATCCGAATACACTGGTTCCAAATGTGTGGCTGTCATTCTGGTCTTTTAGAGTGATGGTAGGCTTTGGAGTCTATTTTATAGGCCTGTTTGCTTTGATTCTGATTGTTGCATGGAAACATAAACTGTCTCAGTTAAGATGGTTGCACTGGATTTCTCTTTGGAGCCTTCCGTTTGCTTATTTGGCCAGTCAGGCAGGATGGATTGTAGCAGAAGTAGGCCGTCAGCCATGGGCTATTCAGGATATGCTTCCGGTAAATGCCGCTATATCAAAACTGGAAACAGGTTCGGTGCAGACTACATTCTTTATTTTCCTTGTGATGTTTACGGTTCTGCTTATTGCCGAAATAAATATCATGCTGAAAGCAATAAAAAAAGGACCTGAGGAAGCATAAATTCATCATTGTTTATTTATTATTTGATATAAGATTATGGATTCAACCTATATTTTTCTACAGCATTACTGGTGGTTTTTAGTGTCCCTGCTGGGTGCGTTGTTGGTATTTTTATTATTTGTTCAGGGAGGTAATTCTCTACTGTTCCGTTTAGCTCATACAGAGGAAGAACGTACACTGATGATTAATTCTACCGGTCGTAAATGGGAGTTTACATTTACTACACTGGTTACTTTTGGAGGAGCTTTTTTTGCTTCTTTCCCATTGTTCTATAGTACAAGTTTCGGAGGAGCCTATTGGTTGTGGATGATTATCCTTTTTAGTTTTGTATTACAGGCAGTATCTTATGAATTCCAGTCAAAGTTAGGCAACCTCTTAGGCAAACGGACTTATCAGTATTTTTTAGTTATCAATGGTATTGTAGGACCAATATTGCTGGGAGCTGCAGTTGCTACTTTCTTCAACGGCTCTAATTTTATTATCGATAAAGGAAATATGACTGATGAGATGATGCCGGTAATTAGCCGTTGGGCGAATGGATGGCATGGTCTGGATGCTTTTACCGATCCGTGGAATATTGTGCTGGGATTTGCTGTTTTCTTCCTTGCCCGTCTGTTAGGAAATCTCTATTTTATCAATAATATTCGCTGTGAGGCATTGATTGCCCGTTGCCGTCGTCAACTCATAACCGATGCTGTTCCTTTTCTCTTCTTTTTCCTTGCTTTTGTAATACGCACTTTGCTTAAAGATGGTTTTGCTGTAAATCCAGAAACGCAGGAGATAGTGATGGAACCTTTCAAATATTTCCATAATTTACTGGCTATGCCTTATCTGCTTGTTCTGTTTTTAGTGGGAGTTGCAGGAGTCTTGTATGGCCTGGTGAAAAGCATTTTCTGTACTTCGTATACCAAGGGAATTTGGGCTGCAGGAATAGGCACCGTATTTACAGTACTTGCCTTATTGCTGGTTGTAGGATATAACAATACGGCTTATTATCCTTCTACAGCCGATATGCAGAGCTCGTTGACATTGGCAAACAGCTGTTCCAGTCAGTTTACTTTGCGTGTGATGGCCTATGTTTCTATTCTCGTTCCTTTTGTCCTTGCATATATCGTATATGCATGGCGTGCCATCGATAAGAAACCGATTACTTCCGAAGAATTGAAAGAAGACGACCATTCTTATTAAGAAATACTTAAAGCTGTTTTATGAAAGAATCCGGATTCCAAGGTCTGAAACAAACTGGAATCCGGATTCTTTTTATAAAGGAAATGTGATTGTGATTCTGCATCCTTCTCCTGTTGCAGTATCTAAGAGGAAAGTTCCTTTCAGTTCATCGATTCGTTTTTTGACCAATTGAAGTCCTACTCCTTTTCTCTTTTTCTGCGGATCGAACCCTTTACCATTGTCACTTATCTTCAATTTTATGTGCGTTTGGCCTGCTTCTATCTCAATCGTAGCTGCAGAAGCCGATGCATATTTAATGATGTTTCCGGAAAGTTCCTGTACCATTCTGTAAACTACAAGTGATATTTTTTCCGTGACTTTATTTAGCTCCTGTTCATTCGTCAGTATTAGTTCGAAATTGCAGTTTCCTCTTACGTTGAGGTTGTAGATGTGCGCTTTTAAAATCTCTGTCAGTGTAACTTGTCTGAATATGGGAGGCATCAAGTCGTGCGAAATGGTTCGTACTTCTTTTTGAAGTTTCTGTAATTGTTGTATTGCCTCTTCGCTTTTGTCTGGCTGTAGTTTCATAAGCATACTTATTCCCAACAGTTCATTGGCCACATTGTTATGCAGTTCTTTAGCCAGTCGTTCCCGTTCCGCTTCAATTCCTTTAAAATAAGAGTCAATCACATGCGAGTGCATTTCTTTTTCTGTTTTCTCCAGTTCCTGTTCTTTCTGTTGGATACGGATATGCAGATCTGCCGCTTCCTTTTCTTTTCGGATTCGTTTCATGCGCTGGTAAAGAGTAATCATACACAGTATAATAATCATCAATGCACTTCCTACTATAGCCAGTATCCATTTTTGTCTGGCCAGTCTCATTGAGGCTATTTCCAGTTCTTTTTCAGTAGTCTGGTAGCGTGCATAGAATTCGTTCATCTGTATGTTTGCTTTCTCCTGATACAAAGAGTCCTGCATGCTGGCAGCCTTTTTCTTGTATTTCAGTGCAGTCCGATAATCTTCTGTGCCTTTTTCCAGTGCCAGCGATATCATGTTGTATATGTAAGGAGAACTTTCTGTCAACTCCTTTTGCTCATCCAGTTTTACAAAGCGTTGGGCATAAAAAGCTGCTTCCCTGTAATTTTTTCTATGCATCAGCAGGGCAACTTTAGACGCATAAAACAATTCTCCCCGTACAAACTGGTGAGTTTCTGCCAGACTATCTACTTTGTTCAGGTAATATTCACAAGAGTCGGGCATACCCAACATATCATAATCGCTTGCCAAAGTCTGGCAAAGACTACCTTGATAATGGAACGATTCGCTGACAAGTGGAAGAGCCATTCTTAATGTATCAGCCGATTCCCTGAACATTCCGGCCGCATGCAGATAAAGTCCCAAATTGCAGAGCAGTTTGCCATAGGTCGCTTTCTCGGCTGTACCTTCCGCATCTTTCAGTGCATGTCTTGCAAATTTAATGGCAGCCGTTTTCTTTCCCCATTTATGATACATGGCGGCCAGATTCGTATATACATAAAGACGGTTGTGTTTATTCTCTACCAGTTCATAGATATCCAAAGCTTTGGTAAAATAATTCAGAGCATCGGGATATTGTTTCTTCTTGATATAAAATACCGCCATCTGGCTATAAGCATCGAGCAGGCGTAATGTATCTTTGGCTTCGATTGAGGCTTCTATTGTTTCCTTTGTATAATGATAGGCGGAGTCGGCTATTCCATATACACTGTATGCATATGCCATATTCTGACATTCTTCTCCCCATTTTCCTCTACTCCCTTTGTGGAGACGGTTCAGGAACATTGCCTTCCGTGTGTAGTAAATCAGTGAATCAATTTGATCCTGCTCGCCGAAAGAAGTTGCAATATTATTCAGGGCAACTTCTTGCAAACCGTATTCGTGAGTATTCCGAAGTAGTTTTAAGGCTCTTCTGTTTTCGTTCTGATAGGATTGAAATTCTCCTTTCTGGTAAAATAAATCAGAACCGTATATTACAGCTTTTCCCCATTCTATAGAGTCCCTGTTCTTTTGTGCCAGCTTTTTGGCATGTTCGGTTGCAGTACGCAATAATGTGGGGTTTTTACGTGCCGTATAAAGATATTCGGCCAACTTGTTCCATGTCTCTGCCTGTTGTGTTTCTGTTGCTTTCCTATACAGTTCTTCGGCGTTTTGTGCCGGAGCTGTATGGATGCAAGACAAACCTATGCAGCATGTGCATAAGAGATATTTAGCGATGTTCATATAAGTTGTCTGTCTTCATTAGTAGTATGAAACAAAATTAGCATATTTATGCGAATTTGCAATTGAAGAATCTGCTCCTGTTATTAATTTTATAGTATATGGGAACATTATCTCATTGTAAGGGACTTATTTCCCTGAAAGCGATTAAAAAAGAAAGCTCTGAAATGATTCAATTACAGAATCATTTCAGAGCTTTTATAGTACCGTTGAATAATTACGAATTCATGCTCATAAGGAACTCTTCGTTGTCTTTTGTCTTTTCCAGACGGTCTTTTACGAAGTCCATTGCTTCTATCGGATTCATATCCGACAAATATTTGCGGAGAATCCACATACGGTCCAGTGTAGTCTTGTCCAGCAGCAGATCATCGCGGCGTGTGCTTGATGCGATTATGTTGACAGCCGGGAAGATACGCTTGTTACTCAAGTTGCGGTCGAGCTGGAGTTCCATATTACCTGTACCCTTGAACTCTTCAAAGATTACTTCGTCCATCTTCGAACCGGTATCAATCAAGGCAGTTGCAATGATGGTAAGCGAACCACCTCCTTCGATATTACGGGCTGCTCCGAAGAAACGTTTCGGTTTATGCAGTGCATTGGCATCCACACCACCCGAAAGTACTTTACCCGATGCCGGAGATACCGTATTGTATGCACGTGCCAGACGAGTGATAGAGTCGAGGAAAATTACCACATCGTGTCCGCATTCCACCATACGTTTTGCTTTTTCCAGTACGATACCTGCAATTTTTACGTGACGTTCTGCCGGTTCATCGAAAGTAGAAGCGATTACTTCTGCATTGACGCTGCGTGCCATGTCGGTTACTTCTTCCGGGCGTTCGTCAATCAGCAACATAATCATATAGACTTCCGGATGATTGGCTGCGATGGCATTGGCAATATCCTTCATCAGGATGGTCTTACCGGTTTTAGGCTGCGCTACGATTAAGGCACGCTGTCCTTTTCCGATAGGAGAGAACAAATCCACTACACGGGCAGATAAGTTGTCGTTATATCCTTTGCAAAGTTTGAATTTTTCTTCAGGGAACAACGGAGTCAGATGATCGAACGGGATACGGTCGCGCACCAGGTTCGGATCCAGTCCGTTAATAGTAAATACCTTTACCAGCGGGAAGTATTTTTCTCCTTCTTTAGGCGGACGGATTGTTCCTTCTACCACATCGCCGGTTTTCAGACCGAACAGTTTGATTTGTGATTGAGAAACATAAATGTCATCGGGAGAAGAAAGGTAGTTGTAGTCCGAGGAACGTAGGAATCCATATCCGTCGGGCATAATTTCCAATACTCCGGTACCTTTCAGCACGTCATCAAATTCATAAGGCTTTTCTACCGGTTTTGCAGGTGCTGGTTCTACAGCAACAGGAGCGTTGGTTGCCTGTGCCTGTTGTGGGGCAGCAGCTTGTGGCTGTCCTTGTTGTGGACGGTTGGCCGGAAGGTTACGGTTGTTGTTATATCGTTGTTGGCGAGGTTGGAATTTACCGGCCGGTTTATTTTCTTTTTCTTTGTTTTCTTTTTCCTGAGGAGCAGGAGCCGGAGTTTCCATTTTTGTGGCTTCAAATTTGCCAAGTAATTCAGAAGGTAATTCAAATTTTTCAGAAGGAAGATCTTCTATTGGAATAAAATCATTTCCATCAGAAAGATTCAGAGGAGGAAGTTCGTCTTCTTCCTTTATCATAACCGGAATTTCGGTTGTTTTTTTCTGTGCAGCTTCTTTCTCCAGAGTCGATTTATTTTTGCTGCCAGGTTTGCGTCCCCTTTTTGCTTTTGGTTTTTCGGTTGTGGCAGTTGCTGTATCAGGAGTTGTTTCCGGAGTAGAAGTAGTAGTTATGCTTGGAGCAGGAATATCATCTTTGAACAAGGGAGCCGGAGTAGGAAGGGGAGGAGTGTTTGCTTCCAGTTTTTGTGCTTTGTCTTTTGTCGCTGTATATACTTTATCTCCTTCTTTTTTTACGCTGATGCGTGAACGCTTGCGCGGCTGACGTTCCTCGTTGTTTTTATTGGCTGCGGCTTTTTGAGTAGCACCGACAATAGCCTGTTCGTCCAAAATGCGGTAAACTAATTCTTCCTTGCGGAGAGAACTGGTTTTCTTCAATCCCAACTCTTTGGCGATTTCTTGCAATTCAGACAAATCTTTGTCGTTTAATTGAATGATGTTATACATAATAATATATGTGTGTAATGAATTTAGGTAATACCTCAAGGCATAACGAATGGTTTTGGCAGAAACTTTGTTCTGTCTTAATTATACCGGGGAGGTAGTTACGAGTTTTTTTAATGATTGTTATTCGTTGATTTATTTGGAAGTAAAAGATATGGTAAAAAGACATTATCAGGCCTTTCTGTATCTTCACATTTACAAAAGTAGTGTTTTTTTATCATATATGCTAATAAAAACGACTTTTTTTGTATCGGTAGATAATAATTGAGATAATTGTCGTAATTTAGCCGATGAAATCTTATTAATAAACAAATATCAGAGTATGAAAAAGGTTATTTTTACAGAGAAAGCTCCTGCTGCTATTGGTCCATATAGCCAGGCTATCGAAGCAAATGGAATGGTTTTTGTTTCAGGTCAGCTCCCAGTTGATCCGGCTACAGGAGAATTCGCTCCGGGTGGGGTTACTGAACAGACTACACAGTCTTTCGAAAACATCAAAAATATATTGGCTGCTGCCGGACTGACTACTGCAAATATTGTGAAAACTACTGTTTTCCTGGCAGATATGTCTTTGTTCGCTGAAATGAATGCTGTATATGCTAAATATTTCGATGGAGATTTTCCTGCACGTTCTGCAGTTGCTGTAAAGGCATTGCCGAAAAATGCATTGGTAGAAATTGAATGTATTGCTGTAAAATAATTTAAAGGCATACATACATCGTATTTTTGAAAGAAAAGAATAAGGGCAGGAAGAGTGACTTCCTGCCTTTTTTATGCTTTGGGGATGGCGTATACTGTGTAAAATGGCCCGTTGACAGATTGTTTATGAAACGGGCAGATGTCTGTCTGAATGTTGGATAATGGCTTGTTTGGCTGACTGCATTTTGGGAAGAAACCTTCGTTCACGAAGGAAAAAAGCTTCTTCTGATAGTGAAAATCGTCTCTATTATATGTTGTATGGCAGGATTTTGACTGTTCAAATAAGAAAATACAACGGGTATCGGGGGCAAATGATACAGGTATTGTGGGCTTACGCGACTAGTCACGCAAGCTTTTGTGACCAGTCGCGTAAGTTCCTTTTTCATAAAGCTCTTTTCTTTTTATAGTTTATTGTTTTTATATACATATATTAACTAATTCTTCTGGTTTTTCAATAGAAAACGAGACGAATTTTTCTTTGTTAAAACGGCATAAAAATAACGCTTTCTGTGTCAATATAAAGTATGTGGAAGAGAAGCGGAGTGGTATATGCTGCAAATAAGTCTGTTTTCCTTTCTTTATGTATTTTCTGTATCATTAAAAAACACTCTTCTTTACGTTCGCTCCCGTATCAGACTCCAAATATGGCCGTGTAGAAGCCTCTGATTTGACATTTTGTAAAAGTACTTTCAGTAATAATGAAAAGGTATATTCGTTTACATTTTGTCAGATAAAGAAGTTCGGGAGATATACTTTTTTCTTTGAGTTTTTTTCTTGTTTTTGTAACTTTGTATCAAATCGAATATATGGAACTGATTTATTTATATCATAGCGGATTTGCCTTGCTGGGAGAAAACTTTACTGTAGTACTCGATTATTTTGAAGATTCCGACGGTGCTACGGAAGGTATTCTTCACAGAGAACTGCTTCACCGTCCCGGATGCTTTTATGTATTGTCCAGCCATTTTCATGCCGACCATTTCAATAAGGAAGTTTTAAAGTGGCGTGAAACTCGTCCGGATATTATATATATTTTCTCTAAAGATATTTTGCGCAGAAGACGTGCGGCAGCCGATGATGCGATATGGCTTAAAAAAGGTGATGAGTATCACGACGAAACGATACATGTGCAGGCGTGTGGTTCGACCGATGTAGGCATATCTTTTCTGATTGAAGCAGAAGGGAAGAAAGTGTTTCATGCAGGCGATTTGAACAACTGGCACTGGATGGACGAAAGTACCGAGGCGGAATGGAAAGGTTACGAGAAAAACTATCTGCACGAGCTGGAGTATATCCGTCGCTATACAACAGAAGTGGACGTCGCTATGTTTCCGGTCGATCCCCGTCTGGGCAGGGAATATATGCGGGGACCGCGTCAGTTTGTGGAACAGATAAAAACTTCTATCTTTGTACCGATGCACTTCGATGAAGCTTATGAGGCTGCAACGGCCTTTGCACCTGTAGCCGAAGCGAATGGAACAGCAATGATCAGGCTTTATCGGAGAGGGCAGCAAGAACATATTGACTAATTTCAAAAATAAGATAAGAATATGAAAGTAAAAGGACGATTCGACCATTTTAATATTAATGTGACAAACTTGGATAAAAGTATCCAGTTTTATCAGACTGCATTGGGTCTGCATGAGTCACACCGTAAGGAAGCATCCGACGGTTCGTTTATTCTGGTTTATCTGGCAGACGACCATTCTAATTTCCTGTTGGAACTGACCTGGTTGCGCGATCACACTGAAGCATATGAGTTGGGAGAAAACGAAAGCCACTTGTGCTTCCGTGTAGAAGGCGATTATGATGAAGTACGTAAATTCCACAAAGAAATGGGATGCGTATGCTTCGAAAACGAAAAGATGGGTCTTTATTTTATCAACGACCCGGACGATTACTGGATTGAAATCCTTCCTGTAAAATAAGGCAGTCTTTATATGCTGCATACAGATTCTCTTCAATAAAAACTGGTAAAACTTTAATCGATAAGTATGATGAAATATATTGCTCCCGGTTCTTGGTTCTCATTGGAGTACCCCGCAGATTGGCGTGAGTTTGAAGATACCGAAGATAGTTTTTTGTTCTACAATCCGGATAAGTGGACGGGAAATTTCCGTATCTCTGCTTACCGGGGAGAAAGCCGTAATTATGCCAAAGAGTGCATTGAATATGAAATGGCACAAAATGCAGGTGCAAAGCGAGTGACTGTAGGAAGTTGGGACTGTGCTTATCTGATAGAAAGCTTTCAGGAGGAAGGAGCATGGTATACTTCACACATTTGGGTGACCGGTAAAGGAGAAATTTCAATAGAGTGCTCTTTTACAGTAGCAAAGGGAGACAGTCTGAAGCCGGCAGAGGAGATAATCCGTACACTTCATGTACGTACAGCCGGAGAGAAACCCGGTAAGGAAGTAATTCCGGTGCGCGTGTTGGAAATCAACGAGATAAACGAAGCTTACGAATGGGCTGTAAGTACCATCAAGAAGCAGTTGTCGAAAGATTTTACTTCGGTAGAAGCCGATGTAGACAGCATCCAGAAAGTGATGGATAGCGGACGCTTCAACAAAAACCAGCGTCAGGCATGGGAAAGCCTGGGCGTAGCATTTGGAGCCATACTGATTAATGAAATGGATGGCATGGACTGGGTAACCGTTGTAGATGGTGCCAAAGAATATCCAGCCTTGCGTTTTGCCGATACTCAGGTAATGGTAGACCCTTCTGCTCTGATATGGAATAAGGTGAAGAACGGACAGGAATGTAATCTTCGTGCAGAGTATGCCCGCATCAAAGAAGAGGTAGAATCGGTATTGTAATGATATAATATTGAATTATGGTTCCTTATTTACAAGTAGAAGACTTGACAAAGTCTTTCGGCGACTTGGTTTTGTTTCATCAGATCTCCTTTGGCATAGCGCAGGGACAGCGCATCGGGCTGATTGCAAAAAACGGAAGCGGAAAGACTACATTATTGAATATACTGTCGGGAAAAGAAGGATACGACGAAGGAAAAATTACCTTCCGCCGCGATTTGCGTGTAGGCTATCTGGAACAAAGTCCGAACTATCCTGAGGATTTGACAGTGCTCGAGGCTTGCTTTTATCATGGAAACAGTACGGTGGAACTGATAAAGGAGTACGAACGCTGTATGGAAACGCCGGGCAATCCGGGACTGGAAGATTTGCTGGGACGGATGGAGCACGAAAAGGCTTGGGATTATGAACGTCGTGCCAAACAGATTCTTTCGCAGTTGAAGATTCGTGATTTCGGACAGAAAATCAAGCATCTTTCCGGCGGACAGCTGAAGCGTGTGGCTTTGGCCAATGTGCTGATTACCGAACCGGATTTGCTGATTCTGGATGAGCCGACCAACCATCTGGACCTTGATATGACAGAGTGGCTGGAAGAGTATCTGAACCGGGGTACACTGAGTTTGCTGATGGTGACACACGACCGTTATTTCCTCGACCGCGTATGTTCTGAAATTATTGAGATAGACAACAAACAGATTTATTCCTATAAAGGAAATTACAGTTATTATCTGGAAAAGCGTCAGGAGCGTATCGAAGCTACCAATGCCGAGATTGCACGGGCCAATAATCTGTATCGTACGGAACTGGAGTGGATGCGTCGTATGCCGCAGGCACGTGGGCATAAGGCCCGTTATCGTGAAGAAGCCTTTTACGAACTGGAAAAGGTGGCTAAACAGCGTACGTACGATTCTAATGTAAAGCTGGATGTAAAAGCATCATATATTGGCTCGAAAATATTCGAAGCCGATCATCTGTACAAGAGTTTTGGCGATTTAAAGATTCTGAACGATTTCTCCTACATCTTTGCACGCTATGAAAAGATGGGTATTGTGGGAAATAACGGTACCGGGAAGTCTACATTCATCAAGATTCTGATGGGGCTGGAAAAACCGGATAGTGGTACCTTGGATATTGGAGAAACCGTTCGCTTCGGATATTATTCTCAGGATGGGCTTCAGTTCAACGAGCAGATGAAGGTGATTGATGTGATTACCGATATTGCAGAAGTCATCGAACTGGGAAATGGAAAACGTCTGACCGCATCGCAGTTCTTGCAGCATTTTCTGTTTACTCCCGAGACGCAGCACAGTTATGTGTATAAGTTGAGTGGGGGAGAGCGCCGTCGCTTGTATCTGTGTACAGTGCTGATGAAGAATCCGAACTTCCTGGTTCTCGACGAGCCTACCAACGACCTGGATATCGTGACACTTCAAGTGCTTGAAGAGTACTTGCAGAGTTTCAAAGGATGCGTGATTGTGGTGAGCCACGACCGCTATTTCATGGATAAGGTGGTAGATCATTTGCTGGTGTTCAAGGGACAGGGTGATATCCGCGATTTCCCCGGAAATTATTCGGATTACCGTGACTGGAAACTGGCTAAGGCTGAGCACGACAAGGAAGAGGCTAAACCGAAGGAAGAGAAAACTCAGCGTGTACGTCTGAACGACAAGCGTCGGATGACATTTAAGGAAAAGAAAGAGTTCGAACAGCTGGAAAAGGATATTGCTGCACTTGAGGCCGAAAAGACGCAGATAGAAGAAGCTTTATGCAGTGGTACGCTGGGCGTAGACGAACTGACTGAAAAATCGAAACGCTTGCCCGCGCTGAATGACGAACTGGATGAGAAAACCATGCGTTGGCTCGAACTGAGTGAGATAGAAGGGTAGGATTCTTAAACATATCCTTAAAATAAAAGAGAAGGATGCTGAAGCATTTGCTGCTATCGGAATCCTTCTCTTTTTTATGCTATGAAGCTGTTTTTATTCTTCATCCCATACCAGGTATGCTGATACCAGCCAGTGATTCATTTCGTCGCCGTTGATAGGCTGTGCCTTAGGTATGCTGACCGTAAAGGTATGTTTGCCGGCTTTAAGGTCGGGCAAAGCAATTTCTTCCGGAGCGACATCACTACCCGGACACCAGTTGGAACGAGATAAATCCGATGAAGCCAATGGTTCTTCTACTTCCTTGGTCTTGTATCCATCCTCGCTGATGTAAGCTGCCAGACGTTTGATTAACCATACACCTGTAGCCGGGTTGAATCGGCGGAAAGATGCACAATCGTCTCTCCAGGGGATGAAGCTGAACACTTCAGTACCGTCTATGGAGAGTATATTCTTTTTCTGTACAAACTCATCGCCACCAGAGTGTCCTCCATGACCTGTTACGATGTATTTCAATCGTACGTTCTTTGCATTTTTCGGCAATACAAAGTCGGTCGATACCGATTTGCGTGCAAAGATGTCGGGGTAAGACTGACCGATGTAGTACACGGTATTCATCAGTGGTTCTACATGGCGGCGCACCAGCTTGTCGCAACTGATAGTACTTTCCTTAAAGTTCAGTTCCATGCTTGCTACATAGCCTTCCGGGGTCCATGTATCGATGAAGATACCCACATATACTTCACCTTCCAAAGTAGAATACAGGTCGGTGATATCCTGTTCCCATTGTACTTGTTTTTCCCATTTCGGGATGTATACCGGGCGGCGTTTGCTCGATAATGAGTCGTCGTTCTGGCTGTAATGTCCTACACCAAACGGAGTCATGAAGCGCATCAATTCGATAGTAGGCAGGTAGTTTTTACCAGGTACGATACCCACAAGGTTTTCCAGTTTGGTGCTGTCTATAGCCGGAAACTTTTGTTTGCCTTGTGCAATGCTCATCAGGTTGATGGCCGATTTCTTTGGCAATACAAAGCAAGATCCTGATTTGTCCCAGCGGTCACCGTTGGAAGCGACTGTCAGTTTCAGGCTGACTGTTACATCTCTCTGATAAGATGGAATCTGGATTTTCTTTAAGATGATACGTCCGTTTACCAGATGGATGATGCCATTATTGTCTGCTTCAGAGAAATTGGCATAAGTGTCCGGAAGAAAACGTACGTTAGCCTTGTTGAATACCTGCAAATTGAGATTTCCTTTGGCTGGTAGTTCTTTATGGTTGGCTGCATTTGCTGTCAGTGTGAACAGCAGAGAAAAAAGAATAAAGATTGTTCTCATGTTTGTTTAAGTTCTTATGCTTTCAGGTTAATAAATTTCGAGCTCTTAAGTTTATGTGTATAGGCAACAATAAACTTAAGAGCCCAAAATCAGATTTTATTTTTGTGCTGTAATCGGTTCGCGGGTAAACTTGCTCAGATTATCTACTACATAGCGGACATTCTCTTCCGGTACACTGATGGCAATACGGAAGGTGTGGGTAGTAGCTTCTACTGTAATTTCAGCTCCTTCAGACAGTCCTTTCAGTTCTTCGTCGGTCAGGAAGAAACTTTCTTTTTCACGCAAGTATCTCTTTTCTTTGGCGTAGAAGTCTTGCTGTGCATAGAACATCGCCCACAAAAGTTTGTATGTAGCCATGTGGTATGGATACTTGAACTCGTCAGTTCCTTGTCCTACAGTTTTGTCGGACAGATACAGGAATCCCCAGCGGTCTGGCATGTGCATGTCAATCTTTCCGGTAGGCATCCATACCCAGTTTTCTTCACGTTGTCCGGGTTTGAGCCACTGTACACGTGAGAAGTTGATGCGCCAGTAATTGCCGGCTACTCCAGGATTGGAGAAGTTTACAGTCAGTGCCTTATGAGGAATAGCCATTTCTACACTCCACTGTTTGTCTTTGTCTTTCGACTTGTTGAGTGTTCCTTCGCGATGTACGGCCAGTTTCAATCCCGGGCAATCCCATTGTACCAGGAAGTTTCCTCCCGAGCGGTAAGGTTTGTCCAGCATCAAATCGAAGATTACTCCTTTGGCATTGTTTTCAATTTCAAAGTAGTTTTGTCCGTCACCGTCCGGATCGAGGAAAACTTCGAAATCGTTGTCGTAATAGATGATTGTATCGCGCTGGCTCAGTTTTGCTTTGATATCATCTTCCTGCAAGGTTGCTGCTACGTACAAATAGTTGTCGTCCCACAACATTTTAGCAGATGTATCGTAGCAAGGTTTCGGGAAGCCTTCTCCACTGATATCTACAAATGTAGCGGTAGCTTCTGCTTTCTGCCAGTCTGCTTCATTCAGTTTTCCGTCTATTTTCAACTTTCCTTCTGTACGGTAGCATACATAGCCGGCAGGCAATGTCAAGACACGTTCGTACTTCGAAAATAAATTCTGTGCTCCAACCTGTGTGAAAGCAGCCAGAGCAAGTAAACTGCATACAAATTGTTTTCTCATGTGTTTATTGATGGTTTAGTTACTTTCAATTACTTTACCGGCACCTCTGTACAGTTTTATAGGTCCATCCAGCAAGACTGCTACAACTGTAATCTGTGGGTCGAGTACTCGTTCAGGTACATCAATGTAGAGGTTTCCTGGTACTTCACTCCAATAGTTCTTGTTGTATACTTTGTAGTTTAGCATGTTGCCGCTTCCTACTACCCATACTCGGTTTACCTTGTTCATCAGACCTTTTACTTCGATAGGACCGTTAGGTTTGTAAGGCAAATAGAGATACAGGATATCTCCTGATTTGCTTAATGTGGTATATCCCTGGAAATGTTCGTTGGGTATACCGGCTTTGGTTTCGTAAATGGCTTCTTTGTGTTTTTTTGTCCAGCGTCCGAATTCTTTCAGAATAGCAATCTGTTCTTCTGGCAGTGTTCCGTCTTCTTTCGGAGCCATATCAAGCAGCAGGTTGCCTCCCATACTCAGACAGTCTACAAATGTACGCAACAATATGTATGGCGATTTGTAGTTGGTATCTGTGTGCTGATATCCCCATGAGTCATTCATAGTCATGCAGAGTTCCCAGTATTTGTCTTCCGGACGAACTACCGGAACACCCTGTTCGGGAGTAGCATAGTCGCCGTATCCCTGAATACGGGAGTTGATAATTACGTTCTTATTATCAGAACGGAGCAGGTCGACAATACCTTTGGAGTTCCAGGCTTCGGCTGTTTGTTCCCAGTCACCGTCGAACCAATATAAATCTGGTTTCCAGGTTTTGTTCAACTCTTTGAGCTGTGCCATGTTGAAATCAACGAAACGCTGCCAGCGTGCCGGATCGTCTTTGTATCGTACTTCTGTACGGGTCTTGTTTGGATAATCGGGATGTGACCAGTCTAGCAACGAGTAATAGAAACCTAATTTAAGGTCGTGTTTGCGTACTTCTTTTACAAACGGCTCGATCAAGTCGCGCTTGGCCGGTGTACTTTTTACAGTACTCAGATTTCCAGCTTTTGTATCCCAAAGTGCTACACCATCATGATGTTTAGTTGTAATGACTGTATAGCGTGCACCGCTTTCTTTTATTAAATCTACCCATGCTTTAGGATCGTATTTTGAAGCAGTAAAGCCTTCCTTTTGATTCATATATTCTTCGTACGGCAAGTACTTGTTGAAGAAGGACCAACTTTCAGAAACTCCGTTTACTGCATAAATTCCCCAATGAATGAAAATTCCGAGTTTGGCATCTGCAAACCATTCCATTCGTTTTTCTTTTTGCTCATCTTGCATTTCGCTTGCTTTCTGCTGTCCCATAATGGGAGAAGTAGCGCAGCTTAATGCAGCAAGCAGCGTCACAACTTGTTTTTTGATCATGTTATTAGAAGATTTATAAAAATAAAGTATACCTACAATATATATGCAAATATAGTAATTTTTGCAATAAGGACAAGAATCTTGTTTGGTGGTATATTTTATAAACTGTCTGAAAAAGAAAAAAGGCATACCTCGAAAGACATGCCTTTTAGAGACTATAATAGCTTTTATAAAGTTATTATTGATTTGCACCCATTGACCACCAAAGCGGAGTCATTGTGTTGTCTTTTCCACCCAGCAATTCTACTGCATGGTTGTATGCAGCTTCGTCAGATGTCAACAGTGATTGAGGATATCTCATACGCTGTGGATAGTATTTCCAAGACTGTCCAGACTGCCATGAGTTGTTTTTCCATTCAGTCATATCCGAGCCTGTCATCACAGTTGCTTCGTTTGCTGTCATATCGAAGAACGGAAGACCCAGACGACGATGGTCTGACCATGCTTCCTGTACCAAGTAAGGCATCTGTGCCAGATATTTCTGAGTAATAATCTTAGTCAGTTTGTCATTCAACTTATGGCCTTTGTACAGAATCTTAGATGCATCAGGATAATTGTATGTACCAGATTTTTCTGCATTGTTGTTGTATCCGTCTTTGTAAGTGGTAGCGAATGAAGACGGTTCTGCAGTATGGTCGTAACTTACAGAAGTACCTACACGGTTGTATCTTTCTGATGCAAGATAGTCTGTAGCATATTCCGAAATACCGAAGTAGTCGAAGCTGGCGCGTACTCCGGCTTCATAAGCAGCTTTGTCACCCATACCGGCATTCCATCCGCGAAGAGCAGCTTCTGCAACAAGGAAGTAAGATTCCCATGCACCGAAGAATACTACACGTCCTAATCCTTCTTCACCACCTGTACAGTATTCTTTACCCCACAACGGATAGCAAGAGCGGATACCACTTGAAGTTGTAATCAATCTGTTCTTAGACAGAGTAGGTGACCAACTTGTAGAAGAACCGGTAGGAACTCCGTTCCAAGTATACGAACCTTTGACTTTGATAGTCTGTTTGCCTTCATCATCCAAAAGCAGTTCACTACCTTCTGGGTTGATAGATGTACCTTTTCTGTCTGAAGGAATAGCATTTTCTGCATCGTTGTCGTTTACAATCCAGAACATCTTCAAGGCACGAGGATCCAAGTATTCTGGAATACCGTCCAACCAGTATTGTTTTGCAGGATCGTCTGTATTGCCAACAAAGTGCTTGTCGTAGCGGATACCCATATAAGTGTTAGCTTTCGTATAAGCTTTCAAATCCGGACGTTGTGTTTCTACTTTAATGTCACCGAAGTTGTTCATCAAGTTAGCCATTGTAACAGACAAAGCCTGCAAGTTCCATGTACGGGTATAAGGGCTGGTGTAATCATTCCATCCGTTATCAGATTTGAACCACAACATATCTGCCTGGTCTTTGATGTAGTTACCGTCTTTACAAGCTTCTTCGAAATGCTTTTGTGCATCGTTAACTCTGTTTGTATTAGTCAGACGCATTGCATAACGCATACGAAGTGAGTTGGCCAATTTAACCCATTTGCTTGCAACGAAACCGTAAGCAGGGTCGCATTTTGCCTGGTCTTCTGTCGGGTTGATAGAAGTGTCAATTGCTTTAGCTGCAGCTTGCAGTTCAGACAATATAAAGAAATATGTTTCTTCTACTGAGTTGAATGTCGGGTTTTCTCCTTGTGCAGCATTCAAAGGATAAGGACCGAATGAGTCTGCAAACTGTGCGATTACCATTGCACGCCAGATACGGCCGAATTGTTCTACATTTTTGTAGAATGGTTCTGCCTCGGCACGTTTGGCTGCTTCGTTGATAGCAGTAGTTACATAAGTAATGGTAGAAGCCAGACAAGGATAGTAGAAGCCTGACATATAGGCGTCATCATATAAGCCCACAGATAACATTCCGGCTTCACCAAAAGTACGAGCTGCGTCTCCCCAGTTCAAGTAGTAGACGCGTTCACCTGTACTTGGGTCCATCTGAATTTTACCGATGGCATTATTCAGAAAGTACTCAGGCAAAGTAGACTCAATAGGAGTCTTGGTCGGGTCTGTATTGATATCTTCGAAATCTGAGCATGCTGTAAAACTACTCAATAATCCGAGACCTAAGAATAATTTATTGATTGTCTTCATTTTCTTTAATTGATAGAATTAGAAACCAAGAGTAACATTAAATAAATAAGAGCGTGAAGTAGGTGATGCACCGAATTCAAAACCTGTGGCATTGGTGTTTGCAACCATTACAGATTCAGGATCGATACCTTCCATGTCGCTGTAAATCATCCATACGTTGTTTACAGATACCCCCAATTTAACCTGCTGGAAGCAAGTTTTCTTCAGCATTTCGCGTGGGAAACTGTAGTTAAGTGCAACGTTACGCAAGCGGAAGTTTGTTCCATCATAAATGTTGGCTTCTGCAATACCTTGGTTACCGGTACCAATACCCTGTGACCAGTACTGCTGCGGAGTGATAGCTACATTATTTACTGTGTAACCGCCTTTTCCGTCAGGAATAACACCATCCAATACAAATTGGTCACGACGTCCGTTTGGTGCAGTTACTTCTGCACGACCGCTTACCTGCAACATATAGTTAGTATATGAGTAGATATCGCCACCGATACGTCCATCAAATTGGAAACTGAAACTAAAGTTCTTGTAATTTAATGTGTTGATCCATCCCAACATGCAGTCTGGCTGCTGGTCACCGATTTTGCGTTTTTCTCCGTCGGTTGTAGGAAGACCTGCTTCGTTCAGAATCAGTTTACCATAATAGGGGCTGTTTTCATCTGTTACGCGAGCAAAAGTTGTACCCCAGATTTCACCGTAGTTTCCTCCTGCTACTGCATATACTTTCAATTCTTCAGCACCACCCAATTCATATTTTGGTATACCAGGACCTAAATCTAAGATTTTGTTGTTGTTCTTAGAGAAGTTGATTTGAGTATCCCAACTGAAATCTGCTGTTTCTATCGGGCGAGCATAAACCATCAATTCGACACCAGTATTCTGAATGTTTCCGGCATTGATAATCTTCTTTGCGTAACCTGACATCTCGTTCATAGGAATCTTCATCAACTGACGTTTTGCATTTGACTTATACCATGCCAAGTCGAATCCTAAACGGTTGTTCAAGAATTTCATTTCCAAACCTGCTTCCCAAGAAGAAATTAATTCGCTGCGTACTGTTGCATCGTATTTTGTATCACCTGGTTTGGCGGTAGTGTTACCCCACTGGTCTGAACCGATTTCATAAGAATCGTACAACTGATATGGATCCATGTCATTACCTACCTGTGCGAAAGAAGCACGCGCTTTTGCATAAGTAACCCATTCAGGCAATGGCTTGTTCATTTTGTTTAACATATCAGTAACTACCCATGACAATGAAACTGACGGGTAGAAGAATGAACGGTTTTCTTTTGCCAATGTAGAAGACCAGTCATTACGGAATGTTGCATCCAAGAAAATCCAACCATCGTAGTTGAAACCTACAGTACCATACAGAGAGTTAATTTTTCTATGGTTATAAGTTTCAGTAACATCACGGTCTGATTTGCTACTATTGTTGATGCTGAACAAGTTAGGAACAGTCAACTTAGATGCAAAATTCTTTAATCCAGTAGACTTTCTTTCCATTAAGTTACCACCAAATGTGGCATTTACGCCTACCTTGTCAATCAGGTTGTCTTTCTGAGCTGTAAACAAGAAGCTAAAGTTGTTTTCGTAGAAGCGTTGTTCATTCAAACCATAGCTACTGTTTCCGTTGTTCAATGTGCTGGCACCTGCATAAGTTTTTTCTGTAGATTCTGTAAAGTACATATCGCTACCGGCACGTACTTCTGCATTCAACCATTCTGTAATCTTATATTTCAATGATGCATTGATCATGAAACGGCTACGGGTATCTTCGTTTTGTTTGTATTGTTCCAGCCAATAAGGGTTCAGACCTTTTGGAGACCACCAGTACATCTTTCCGTCTTCGTTCAAAGGATTACTATAATCTTTGATATTGATAGATGAAGGAAGTTTGTAAATGGTCAAGAATGCATTGGAGTCTGTATTACCAATTAAAGGACGGTTTTCGGCTGTATTGTTGATATACTGGATTTTTCCGTCGAAGTTCCAGCGGTCGTCTTTTCCAAAAGTTGAAGAAGCACGTAATGTAAAGTTAGTACGGCTTAACTCTGCACCTGGGATTTTACTGGAATCATCCATGCGGGTGGCTGATGCATATACTGCAGTCTTATCAAACTGTTGCTGGAATGAAACACTTTCTGTAAAGTTAGTACCTGTCTTGAAATAAGCATCAATGTTATCATAATACTGCATTGTGCGTTTCTGACCGTTGAAGTCGTATTCTGTTCCCATTGCAGGACCCCAGCTGTCTCCACTTTCTCCATTATAAACACCGTCTCTACCTTGGCCGAATGAAGTCTGCATATTCGGTTTCATGAAAATCGTTTCAGCAGATACAGATGCAGAGATCGTTACACCAAGACCTTCACGTTTCGAACCTTTCTTAGTTGTAATCAAAATTACACCGTTACCAGCACGAGAACCGTAAAGGGCTGCTGCAGATGCACCTTTCAATACAGACATTGATTCGATATCTTCAGGGTTGATATCCGACAAACCGTTACCCATGTCCAAACCCACATTGTAAAAACCATCACCAGCGTCTGAACCTGTAAAGTTATCCATAGGAACACCATCGACTACAATCAATGGCTGGTTCAAGCCAGTAACAGAGTTTGCACCACGCAACTGGATTTTAGAAGAACCGCCAGGACCGTTACTTGAACGTGTAATCTGTACACCGGCAATTTTACCAGAAAGTGCATTGGCGATATTAGTTTCGCGTGATGCTACCAATGATTCACCTTTTACTTCCTGCATAGCGTAACCCAACGCTTTCTTTTCGCGTTTGATACCCAATGCAGTTACTACTACCTCATCCAATACCTCTGTGTCTTCAGTAAGAGTAATAACACCCAAATCTGCTTTTGGTGCCAATTGCTGAGATTTGTAACCGATGTATGAAAGTTCCAATTTGGATTTTTCGCTTACAGACAAAGTGAACTTTCCATCAAAGTCTGTAATAGTACCGTTTGTGGTACCCATTTCAAGGATACTTACACCGATAAGGGGTTCCCCTGTTGCATCGACTACTGTTCCCTGAACAGTAATTTTACCTGTTTGCTGTAAAGCAAATACTTCAGGTGCATTCTCGGATGCAGCCATTACTGTACCGCAACCGGAAGCCATCATTAATAAAAATACTTGTGAAAATCTTTTAATTTTCATAGGTTGACATTTTGTTATTAGGGTTAAGATATATTTATCGTTTCCGTTAGTATTGTAAGATTAAACTTATTAAATGGTCATATATGTCTCTTTTATAATTAGTTATATTTGTTTGTGTGTTTAGCTTTTTACTTATTCTTTAGTAAAAATATGAAATAGTTAAGAATTATTGAATATGTAGAAAAAAGATTATCTGTGTTTTAACGCTTATTAACTCATAGGGTAGCGTTATATTGTGTATTCTTTTTGTAATATGTTTGTATAAAATATTTAATATCAGAGATTTATAAGACGGTAATAAATGCTTCTTACTGGTGTAAGTTTCGAGGGAAATAGGTTGCTTTGCTAAGTGTGACAAATCGATTTTGAACAGGGTTACTACCTTGTTGTACTATGTCTTTTTGCTGCTTTTATTGCCTATTCTATGTTTTTTTGTTTTTATTATAGTGTTTTTAATGACACTGATTTATGTTGTATAACATTGTTTGGAAGGAAAATATATTTATTTGTAAGAATATGATTATAGTATAATATGAAGATTGTCGAAGAGGGTGAATCAAAATAAGATTTAACTATCATGTGTCATTTTGAGCGAAAGTGAAAGATCTCGTATATAATAGCTAATGCTTTCAAGATTCTGCGCTACGCTTAGAATGACCTCCTTTTTCAATCTCTTGTGGGGCAATTAGAGGTGCTTAAATAATAAAGATAGTATTTCTGTTTTGATGTGAGAAATAAGCTGATAAAAATAGCCGGAATGAATTTTACAACTCATTCCGGCTATTTAAATATTATTTTTAGGAATACAGATTAAGCTTATGCTCTTTCTGTCTCTTTTTTGACATTTACTGTTGGACTTCTTCTTCTGTAATCTTATTGATAATTTTCAACAAGCGTTCGCCCAATCCAATGGTATATCCATGTGAAGTGAAGACAATACGGTTGAATGTGTCGCCAATAATAAACAAAGGTAATGGTGTATTGGCTTCGAGGTTAAGTGCTTCCAGTAGATCCTTTTGAATACTTCCATCAGTATCGATACCCCATACAACGTGTTCAGGAAGACCTGGAACAGGTGCTTTCAGGTATTTGTTGTATGCTTCACGGCTTTGGAAAAGCAATACCATTTTACGGCCACATTCGTCGAACTCTTTTGCTTTTACGGCAATGTCTTTTAAAGTATGATCTGTAGGTTCCTGTCCTACACCCAGAATAGCCAATACATAAAGTCCTCTTCCGCAGGAGTTGAGAATGCTTGTTTCTTTTCCACTTGTAGTTTCTATGAATTTAGACTCTGAGTTGAAGTTGCCAATAACCATGATCTCCTCTGTATTGTCACGGACAATCAGTTTATCTTCTTTGGTCTGATTCTTGTGAATGTTAAACAAAGAAACCTGAGCTAATACACCTCCATCAGCCAAACGGCTTCCTGTTACCATCATATAATAGCCTGTATCAATTGAGGCTCCATCTTTAAACAGACTGCTCCATTTTGCAAAGTCTGGATAGTTAAGCAAATCAAAGCGTCCGTTGTTGAATTTTGACAAGGTGAAATGACGCAGATATTCAGGATCATCAAGTTGTGGAATAGAAGAATAACTCAGCTTAAGAGTTCCTGTTTCTGCTGCTCCGGAAATACCACTTTCAAAATTCACCTTAATATCTTTTCCGTCTTTTTGGTAGAATACATTTCCGGTTACTCCGTCTATCCATGCAGGGATTTCTAAAGAACGAGCTACGGCAACAAAGAAGATATCGCGTGAAATACGATCAGCGGTACGGCTTTTCCATACTCCAGCGGGTGAGATGAATGTACCTACGCAACAAAGGTCATCGCGTAAAGTAATATTCTTTAGACACCATTCTGCCAATTTTTCCGGTGCCTTTCTGTAACGGCGTGCATCGCTTGCCTTGATTTCTTTTTGGAAGAATGAACGGTAGGCCGACAACATTTCACCTGCAATGCGCGGGGCCAGAACTTTGGCTGCATCAGATGTCATAGAAGTGTGGTATAAGTGATCGCTCAAAATGTCTTCCGGGGTATCACGAAGGTCTTTGGCTGATAATGTAGCCAACAGTTCAAGAGCACGTGCTTCATATTTCTTCTCTGCGGCTTTTTTCAGGAAGCCCATGATTTCTGCATGATTTCCACGTGATGCAACAATATATTTTTGTATGTCTTCTGCCTTGTATCCGTTAGCGGTAGCAAATTTTTGGATTGCTTCGGCATTAGGGAAGGTGGCAATATATGCGTTACGAATAGAGTCTTCCAGATTGAAGCGGCGATCGTTTTCTGCACGCTGTTCTGGAGTAACTTCCGGTAAATTGAGTTTGGCAGGTGGAGGAAGCAAATCAACGGGGAATGAAAATTCTTCTCCGGTGTGGTGATCTAATTTTAAAATAGCTTCACGCTCTTTTCCAAAAGATACTTTACGGATTCCAAATTTGTCTCCTTTGGTAGCAATTACGATCATATCGCCTAATCCGGCAGAAAGGTTAGCTGTTCCGTCTTTAGGTGTCAGTACGGTATGTACTGTGAAGAATTCAGCATAGTTGTAGATTTTAAACTGCACGCTGGCTCCTTCTACAGCCACTCCTTTCTCGTCTACTACTTTTACGGTCAAAGGCTCAAATTTAGCATAATTGCCGATAATATTAATTTCTGTATAATTGGCTGTAGTACGCATGACTTCTTCCGGGCCATTATATGCTCCGAACACTTTGGTGTGCATTAGCATACCACGGCTTGCAGGCAGATTAAACCATCCCAGATTCAGTACTGGTTCCGGTTCGCAGGCTCCTAAGAAATGCCACTTGCCATCTACCCATGCTTCTACCCATGCGTGATTGTCGTCTGTATGGGCCCATCGTGGGGTGTATACTTGTCGGGCTGGAATACCTACCGCACGTAAAGCAGCTACTAAAAAAGTAGACTCCTCGCCGCAACGTCCGTATGCTGTCTTTACAGAAGCAAGTGGGGCACTGGTACGCGCGTCAGCGGGCTGGTAACTTACTTTTTCGTGACACCAGTGATTTACTTCAAGTACTGCATCGTGCATGGACAAACCTTTGATACGAGGCATCAGTTCGTCATGGAATACCATACGAGCACGGTCAAGATTCTCATTATTAATACGTATTGGGAGAACGAAATGGTTGAAAATATCGTCTGGAATGTTTTTCCCCCAACTTGTTTCTTTGCGTGTAGCAAGTGAGGTGCGCACATTTTCCAAATAAAAATCTCCCGAATAATCAGTGATATCGCCTACAGGCATGTAAGCATAATAAAAAGTCAAAGCATCACGTTCCTCTTGTGTGAGTTGTTTTTGAAAAACATTGAACAGATCTCCGTGAGGTAATGCTTCCTTTTTCTTCTGAAAGTCGGCGTGTATCCGGCTGTCAAAAGAGGTTTGGGCCATTACAGGCATGGCTGCAAGTAGCAACCCTGCAATTACTGAAAAAGGTCTTTTCATAAATAAAGATGTATATTATGTTAAAGGATTTGTGGCAAAGATATGCTTTTCGGAGGGATTGTCCTAATATTTTGTATAATTAATCTCTGCCGGTTCTTATGTGAAGAGGATGACTTTTGAATTTGGTAACTATTAACTCAGAGATAATATTTCACAAACAGGTATTTATTTTATGTCTGATATTTTATTTGTTAAACAATTCAAAAGTGAATTTAAATCCTATTGAGGTGAATTTCCCTTTTTCATTACCAATAAATATACCTCCATCGAATAAATGAGTGCCAATGCCGTACCCTAATTCAATATATGGGTTTAAATGTGGCATAAAAAGGATTCCTGCATAAATACGTTCTTTTTGGATGAATGAAAGTAGACGGGTGACCGGATATAATAAAAGGAAAGGGGTTTCGTAAGTCATATTTCCTCTGAAATAATGCCGGGAAGCATTGTACCATCTTCCATCCAGCATTTGAAAAGTACCTCCCATATCATCATTCCATCCTTGTGGCAAATTACGATTTGCAAAATTTACGTAATCGACAAAATACATATCATCTTGATTGGTGAAGAATCCTCCCCCTAAGTGATATGCAATGGTGTGTAATTGCCTGAAACGGATTTTTTGCTCGGCTGAAAATTCTACCCGTTCATATTTTCCGGAGTTTTTCATAATATTGATACCTCTTTCGTAGTCGATAACGAATGTAGGAAATTTAGAGCCTACATTGATTTTTCGGTTCCCATTTATATAGTAATACATGCCGGGAGTCCATTCTAATCGTACGCGGGGAGCAAAACTGTTATATTGTGACCGTATACCACGAGCTGCCACTTCCGGTGTGCTTTTTGTATGACGCCAGTGCATGGTTATTCCCGTCCAAAGATTCAATCCGTTTATAATTTCGATGTTGTGTGAAGCATGTAGGTATACATCCTTAAAATAATCCAGTTCCAGACCATCAAAACTGAAGGCGCTATCGGGTAGATTTTTTAATTGGTCAAGTACAATACTACTATAAATGCGGTTGCCGTTTCCTATACTGAATGTAAAAGAACCATGCTTCATGGGGTTATACATATATTCTGCATCCATTTGGGCGTAAAGTTCTTTTTTGGTGAAATTGTATCCTATTTGAGGAACAATATGTAGTAGTCTTCCATTATGAAATAACTTATTGTATTTAAACTCCTGCCGGTAAGATATTCCATTTGTATGGCTGTAGCTGACTAACAAAGGATTGATTAGAGGGGAGCAGTTGATACTTCCTATTTTAGTGATGTCTATTTCATAACTGCTTATCAGTGCATCTCCCAGCTGTCCTATATAGGTTAAGTTTCTTTGGAATTTTGTCTCTTCTTTTTTAAGTGTATCTTGTACCTGAATTTGGTGGCGTTGGTCGAATGCCAGATACAAGGAATCTTCCCATTCATTGAGCGGGATAGGGCGGATACGGTTGAAGGAGTCACGGTTTTGTATCAGACATGCCGTGTCGCAGGTTAAAGTATAAGATTTGGTCAGATTGTATTTGCTTTTATCTTTATATAAGTACTTGGGTGTGATATCTTCTTCGCTCCTGAATTTAACGTCTTTATAGGTAAGCCATCCAGTATATTTCATTTCCAAATGGTTAAGTAGAAACTTGAAATTTACATCCAGGTTGATAAGTTGGGGGAGGTATTTTGTTTCTTCTGTATTTCCCATTCTCATGCTTAGTTGGAAACGGATTACATCGTATCTTCCTTTAAATTCAAGGTGACGGATTGTAAAGTCGTCAGCTGATATCCATATGTATCCTTCCAATAATTGAGTGCTCTTGAAACGCGGAATAATCTGTATCTTATAGGTCTTTGTTCCTAACCAGTAGCTGATAGATTCCAGGTAATAATTATAATGTATTTTCGACTGCTTATTCAGGGGTGACAGAATCTTATCTCCCATTACAGAGGGAGAATAAATGTTGAATTTAAGGTAATCTAATATGTCGAAAAAACGACTATTCCCTCCTGGGAAGGTTGTTGAAATCGCTCGTATTTTACGATCGTAAATATCTGGAGCTGTATACTGTAATTCACTGATGGACTCATGTATATAGTCTTTTATGCCTTTTTCTAACCGGAACATGGATGGCACATACTTGATGATACGGTTTTGTTTGTGAATTTGCATTTTCCCTTTTAAATAGAGATCTGCCTGATAGCTCTTCACTTTTGTCGCATAAATATTGGCTGATTGGAAGATGTGCTCAAGGATGGAATCTGATACGTATGGTTTATTGAGTCTGTTATTAATAAAGACATCGTTGGCATGTGCCTTTCCAAAAATAACAAATAGGAAAAGTACCAGCAATATGTGTATATAATTATGATATCTCTTCTTGACTCTCTCCATACTAGTGACAAATATATAATAAAAGCGGTTTGTTGCATGAGATTTTTAGAAATTAAAATGTAGATTTCATTTTTTCTTCCTACCTTTGTGTTCGAAAACATGGTTTTATAGCATTTATGGTTAAGAAAGAACTTACAGAAGCTGAAATTGCAGAAAGTATACCTGATTTATGGCAGCCTCTGACTACGGAACAGCGTGCGATTCTTGCACGGGACTTTACTGTACAGAAATATAAAAAAAATGAAACAATCTACTGCGAAGGGGAAACTCCTATGCATTTAATGTGTTTGCTTACCGGAAAGGTAAAAATTTATAAAGACGGAGTTGGTGGGCGTAGTCAGATTATACGTGTAATTAAAAATAAAGAATATTTTGCATATCGTGCTTATTTTGCAGAAGAAAATTTTGTAACGGCTGCTGCTGCTTTCGAGCCTTGTACGATTTGTCTTATACCAATGCCTACTATTGTAAAACTGATTCAAGAGAACACAGATTTGGCTATGTTCTTTATTCGTCAGTTATCAAAAGATTTAGGTATTTCGGACGAACGTACAGTAAGTTTAACTCAAAAACATATCCGTGGCCGTCTGGCTGAATCATTGTTGTTTTTAAAAGATACATATGGTTTGGAGGAAGATGGCAGAACATTGAGTATTTATCTGTCTCGTGAAGATCTGGCCAATTTGTCAAATATGACTACTTCTAATGCAATTCGAACTTTGTCTAATTTTGCTTCTGAAAAGTTGATTGCTATTGATGGCCGTAAGATTAAGTTGATAGACGAAGAGCATTTGAAAAAAATCAGCAAAATAGGATAATTATTGCTTTTCTGTCAGATACTTCCAAAAACGTACAGGCATATCTTTTTTATGCTTTATTGGATTAAGTCTTTCTTTTATACAGATAGAATCGAAATAGCTTTTCCAAAGTGTTTGGAAAAGCTTTTCTTTTATATCCAGTAGACTATCATTTAACTTTCCTGTTGTGAAATGAGACTGTTCGGGAAATTCAAAAGTGATTTCGCTTACTGTATTTTGATCATAATAATATCCATATTTCCGCTTGGTGTCATAAATGAGCCAAGGCTGATCGGAAAAACGGTTTTGAAAATGAGAGATTGTAAGTGGAAATACATTGTATAAAGGAGCCATTGCTCCATAATAAATTCCATTGTACGTTTTTTGAAAACGCATGAATTGGAGAACTCTATGTTGTTCAGAACTTACTTTTTTCCCTAGCTGTGTGATAGCCAATATGTCTGGATCGCTAAAGTTTGTCTCTATAGAATGCGGTGCGATGACTATTTTCCGCATATAGTTGAATAAAAGGAGGGGAGCCTCAGGCTTCTCCGAAAGCCAGCAATAAGTGAGCTGAGACAAGGCTCCCCTGGATAGTTTTTTCTTTAAAGCAGTCCATACCCGTTCTGCTTTTTTATTGTCTGTTACAACATGAAATACGGAATCATAAAACAAAGGAAGTGGCTCTTTTTCCGGCAAAAGTAAATCTGGAAATGTTTTTCGACTGTATGCATCGAATAGAGCCGATAATATTCCTTCGAAAGTATGATCGTATTGAAAAATGATCATTCTATATCTTCTATAATGATTGAGTAACTTGTTGTAAAGCTTTTGTTGGGAGCAAGATGTTGCATCCATTCGCGGTCTTTAAACTCACCATGATATCCCACTTTATCACAACGTCCATACCAAGGCTCAATGCAAACAAATGGAACATCCGGATGTACAGCACTCGGTGACCATACAGCAACTAATGGGCTGCTAAATTCCAGACTGATGTAAGGCTTTTGCTCTTTATCCATCAGTGTGATTTTTTGCAACTGACTATTGTCAAACATATAAGTATCGCACATAAATGTATCGCTGGTTAGCTCCATGATTCCATTTTCTGTGTGTAAAATATGCCGTTTGTCAGATACACATCCTTTTTCTGCCGGTGAAATGTATTCTAAGTCGGTATGTTTTTTGCCAAAATCCAGATATCCACGTTTATGTGTTGTCGGATCTAAGTCGCGATAATAGAAGGCTGGGTGCGCTCCAATTTGGAAATACATGTCCTTATCTCCCGTATTTTGTACACTCCACATCACTTCTATTCGATTTCCTTTCAGTCGATAGCCTATTTCAAGAACAAAAGGAAATGGGTATTTATTAAGAGTTTCCTGTGAACTTTCCAGTGTACCTAAAATCCGCAACTATCATCCAATACACGATTAAGGGTAGATTTATGAGTC